>CAIZKE010000272.1 GCA_903933475.1 uncultured Alphaproteobacteria bacterium
ACCGTCCTGCCCGGCCAGACCGGCTGGCTGGCGGCGCCCGGCGACATCGAGGCCTGGGTCCGCGCCATGGCCGCCGCCGCCGACCTGGGCCGCGCGGGCATGGCGGCGCTTGGGAGGACCGCCCGGGCGCGGGCGACCCGGCTCTATGCCAACGACGCCATGTGCGCGGCGACCCTTGCGGTGTATGAGCAAATCCTCAAGGCGCAGGAAGCCAGGGAATGAGCCGCCAGATCCGCAAAGTCCTGGTCATCAAGCTGTCGGCCCTGGGTGATTTCGTGCTGGCCCTGGCGGCCATGCGGCGGATCCGGGAAGCCCACCCCAAGGCCCGCATCACCCTCCTGACCACGCCGCCCTTCGAGGCCCTAGCCCGGGCCTGCCCCTATTTCGACGAGGTCGAGACCGACGGGAAGCCCGAGGGGCCCGGGGCCTGGCTGGCCCTGCGGGGCCGGCTGAAGGCGGCGCGCTACGACCGGGTCTACGACCTGCAGACCTCCTCTGCCTCGGAGCGGATTTTCCACCTCTTGAGGCCCTTCCCGCCGGAGTGGTCCGGCGTGGCCTTTGGCTGCGCCCTGCCGCACCGCACGCCGGGCAAGGACGCCATGCACACCCTGGAGCGCCAGGCCGACCAGCTGAAGTCTGCGGGAATCTGGCCGGATGCGCCCACGACGCCCCTGTCGGCACCGCCGCCGGACCTGTCCTGGATCGGCCGGACCGCCCGGGGCCGACGCCGACGTCCGGATCGCCCCTATGTCATGCTGATCCCGGGCGGATCGGCCCACAGGCTGGACAAGCGCTGGCCTGTGGAGAACTACGGCCGGCTGGCCCGGCGGATGCATGACCGGGGCTTCGACATTCTGGTCATCGGCGGACCTCAGGAAAGCGCCCTGGGGCGAGCCATTCAGAAGCACGTACCCCAGGCCCGGGACCTGACCGGCCGCACCGACTTCGCCACCGTGGCCCTGTTCGGCGCCGACGCCGCCCTGGTGGTCGGAAACGACACCGGCCCCCTTCACCTGGCTGCCGCAGCAGGGGCCCCGACCGTGGTCCTGTTCTCCAGGACGTCGGACCCGGCCCTGTCCGCCCCGAGGGGGCATGTGATCGTGGTCCAGGCCGACGACCTGTCGACCCTGGACCCCTCGACGGTGTCGCGCGCCACCGACAGCCTGCTCCCCGTTGAAGGCTCTGCTTGATCCCCGCGGTCCACAAGGTCATATATCTCCCTCAGGCGGGCGTTATCCCGTCGTCGACTTCTTCAACAGTTCAAGGAGTAGAAGCCTATTCGCCGGCCCAACCAGGCGCCGCCCGTCAAAGACGGTCCGCGCATCAACGAAGACATCCGAGTTCCCCGGGTCCTGCTGATCGACCAGCATGGCGAGAAGCAGGGGGTCATGCCCACCTCCTCAGCCCTGGAAGCCGCCCAAGAGGCGGGGCTGGACTTGGTAGAGATCGTGCCCAACGCCGATCCGCCCGTCTGCAAGATCCTGGACTTTGGAAAGTTCAAATTCCAGGAACAGAAGAAAAAGAACGAGGCGCGCAAGCGTCAAAAGGTCGTTGAGATCAAAGAGATCAAGCTTCGTCCGAACATCGACATCCATGACTACGAAGTCAAATCGCGCTCGATGCACCGTTTCTTTGGCGAAGGCGACAAGGTCAAGGTGACCCTTCGTTTCCGAGGTCGTGAACTGGCGCACCCCGAGTTGGGCATGAAGCTTCTCCAGCAGGTCAAGGCTGACTTCGATCCGGTGGCCAAGGTGGAGTACGAGCCCCGCATGGAGGGCCGCCAGATGATCATGATCCTGGCGCCGAAATAGGCCCCTCTTCCGGGCGGCGCCGGAATTCGTCGCCGCCCGCCCTTGCCCGTCCGGGCGCGCGGCCCTAACAACCGCGCCATGTCGGAGGCCGCAGACAAGCCGAGGTCCACGCCGCCCTTCGCGGCCATGGCCCTCATCGCGGTCATTTTCATCAATATGCTGGGCTTCGGGATCATCGTCCCGCTGCTGCCGTTCTACGCCAAGTCCTTCGACGCCCCGGCCTGGCAGATCGCCCTGATCTTCTCGGCCTACTCGATCGGCTCCTTCTTCGGCGAGCCCTTTTGGGGCCGGCTGTCCGACCGCTACGGGCGCAAGCCGATCCTGATCTCGACCATCACGGGCAACTGCCTGTGCTATCTGGCCCTCGCCTTCGCCCCCAACATCCTGGCCGCCTTCCTGATCCGGCTGGTCGGCGGCCTCGCCGCCGGGAATGGCGCGGTGATCCAGGGCTACCTGTCCGACGTCACCCCGCCGGAGCAGCGTACGCGGCAGATGGCCTACCAGGGGGCCGCCTGGAACGTGGGCATGATCGTCGGCCCCTCCCTGGGCGGTCTCCTGGCCAACCCCGACGCCGGGCCAGCCGGGTTCCGAATCCCCCTCTTCGTGGCTTCGGGGCTGGCGGCCCTCTGCGTGCTGGGCATTCTGGTCTTCATCCGCGAGAGCAACCACCGCCGGGAAGGCGCTGCCCATCGGGTCAATCGCTGGTCGGCCATCGACGACGTCGTACAGAGCCCGGTCCTGGGTCGCCTGATGCTTCTGACCTTCCTGGTGGGTTTCGCCTTCACGGGCATCGAATCCACCTTCGGGCTCTGGGCCAACGAGCGGTTCGGCTGGACGCCCCGGGATATCGGAATCTGCTTCGCCTTCGTGGGGATCTCTGCGGCGATCTCGCAGATGTTCCTCACCGGCCCCCTCTCGGAGAAGTATGGGGAGGTTCGGATGCTGACCGTGGGCATGATCCTGACGGTGCTGGGTGCGGGCTTCCAGGTCCTGTCGACCGGTACGGCGATGACCATCGCCCTAATGTGCGTCACCGCCATCGGCCAGTCCGTGGCCTTCCCGAACGTCGGCTCCATCATCACCCGGACCGCCGACCCTCACCGGCAGGGACAGATTCTGGGCCTGAACAACGCCTGCGGTGCCCTGGCCCGGGTGGTGGGACCCTTCTGCGCCGGCCTGATCTTCCCGATCAATATCGACGGACCCTTCCTGATGGGCGCCCTGATCGTAATCCCGGCCATCTTCCTGGCCATCTCCGCAAGCCGCAGGGCACCGCAGCTGTCGGGCTAGGGCCTGTTCCCTTCAGACGAAACGTCTGAGGGGTAAAACAAGCCATATTTTCAGTATGTTAGATCATATTTCGATCCGATAACCGGTTCCCGCTTATCAGACCATGATCCAGGGGCGGCGCCGGAAAAGTGCCCCAAAGCAGGTCTTTGCTCCCGCCCAGGGTGGGTTGACCTAGAAATTTTGTATGTACACAAAATAGATGGAAATTGAGTTTGATCCGGCGAAGAGCGAGCGGAACCAGCAGGGGCGCGGTTTTGGGTTTGAGCGGGCCTCGGCTTTCGATTTCAGCACGGCGCTGATCTGGATCGACAGCCGCAACGCCTATCCGGAACCCGCTATGCCGCACTTGGCCTGGTGGATGACCGACTTCACGCCCTGGTGTTCACCGAGTCGAAGTCGGGCATCCGGGTGATCAGTTTCCGGAAGGCGAACGCCAAGGAGATCCGACTTTATGCACGTCACCGATAGGGGCTCTCAGCCGGACGCCGAAAACCCGGAATGGACGGAGGAGATGGCCGCGGCTGCAGTTCGGCTTCCGTCCCTCCCCGAAGGGCTGCAACGAAAGCTCAGAGGGCGGCCACGGGCGGCGATCACAAAGCAGAGGACCACACTGAGGCTCTCGCCAGACGTGCTGGAACAGTTCCGCGCCACAGGGCCGGGCTGGCAGACCCGAATTGACGCGGCGCTCAAGGACTGGCTGGCCAGCCGACACCGGGCCTGAACCACCAGAGGGCTTGCCCCTTTGCCCCTTTTGGCGTACTCACCCGCCCCTTCGGAGCCGCCTGGCCGAAAGGCATGCCAGGGCGGTTCATCAATACGACAGAGGACGGAGCCGGAAGGTTTCCGACGTGAAATGCCGAAACTGAAGACAAAGTCGGGGGCGAAGAAGCGCTTCAAGCTCACCGCCACCGGCAAGATCAAGGCCGGGGTGGCGGGCAAGCGCCACCGCCTGATGAGCCATAGCTCCAAGTACATCCGCCAGAACCGAGGCACGAAGGTGATGACCGAGGCAGACGCCAAGATCATCCGCATCTTCCTGCCCTACGGCCTTTGATCGGAGGACCTGACACATGGCACGCGTGAAGAGGGGCGTCACCGCCCACGCACGACACAAGAAGGTTCTCGAGAAGGCCGCTGGTTTCTATGGTCGCCGCAAGAACACCATCCGCGCCGCCAAGGCCGCGGTGGACAAGGCCGGACAGTACGCCTACCGCGACCGCAAGGTCCGCAAGCGCAGCTTCCGCTCGCTCTGGATCCAGCGGATCAACGCTGCGGCCCGGCTCGAGGGCATGACCTACGCCCGATTTATCCACGGCCTCGAACTGGCTGGGGTCCAGATGGACCGCAAGGTGCTGGCAGATATCGCCGGTAACGATCCGGTCGGGTTCAAGGCCATCGCCGACCAGGTTCGCGCCGCACTGGCCTGACGCCCGGAGCCCCTCGGCTTCGTCGCATTCAGAAGCCCCCCGGCGCGTCCGGGGGGCTTTTTGCTGCCGCCACTGGATTCCCTGAAGTCCCATCCGCCAGAACCCCTGCGAGATCGACGCGAATGACCGACATCGCCGAACTGGAAGCCGCCAACACCGCCCGCATTGAGGGCTCCGCCGACCTTGCCGCCCTTGAGGAGGCGCGGGTCGCCTTGCTGGGCAAGTCCGGGAACGTGACCCTGCTGGCGCGGACCCTGGGCGGCCTGAGCCTGGAGGATCGCAAGATCCTGGGGCCGCAGATCAACCAGATGCGCGACCGGCTGGCCGCCCGGATCGAGGCCCGGAAGTCGGAGCTTGAGGCCGCGGAGCTGGAGGCGCGCCTGGACGCCGAGCGCGTGGACCTGTCCCTGCCCGCCCCACCCCGTCGCCGGGGCGGCGTGCACCCGACCCTGCAGGTGATGGACGAGATGGTCTCCATCTTCGCCGACATGGGGTTCGGGGTCGCCGAGGGGCCGGACATCGAGACCGACTTCAACAACTTCACCGCCCTGAACTTTCCGCCCAAGCACCCGGCGCGGGAAATGCACGACACCTTCTTCCTGCCCCCGGACGTGAACGGCGAACGCAAGGTCCTGCGCACCCACACCTCGCCCGTCCAGGTTCGGGTCATGAACCGAACGAACGAGAAGCTGCCGTCCTGGATCGCCACCGGCCAGGAGCCGCCCATCCGCATCATCATTCCGGGACGCACCTTCCGGCAGGACTCCGACCAGACCCACACCCCGATGTTCCACCAGATCGAGGGTCTGGTGATCGACCGGGGCATCCACATGGGCCACCTGAAGTGGACCCTGGAGACCTTCATCGCCCGGTTCTTCGAGACCGACCGGGTCACCACCCGCTTCCGGCCCCACCACTTCCCCTTCACCGAGCCCTCGGCGGAGATGGACGTGAAGTGCGACCGTTCGGGCGGCGAGGTCCGGATCGGCGAGGGCGAGGACTGGCTGGAAATCCTCGGCTGCGGGATGGTCCACCCCAATGTCCTGCGGAACTGCGGCCTGGACCCGGAGGTCTGGCAGGGCTTCGCCTTCGGCTGCGGCGTCGACCGCCTCGGGGTGCTGAAGTACGGCATGCCCGACCTGCGCGACATGTTCGCCGCCGATGGCCGCTGGCTGGCCCATTACGGGTTCTCGGCCTTTTCTGCGCCCAATTCCGCCTCGGGCCTGAGCTAGGAGGACTGAGATGAAGTTCACACTCTCCTGGCTTGGCGAGCACCTCGACACCTCCGCCTCCGTCGCTGAGGTCGTCGAGGCCATGACCATGGCCGGCCTTGAGGTCGAGCACGTGGAAGACCCTGGCGCGCGCCTGGCCGACTTTTCCGTCGCCCGCATCGTCGAGGCGGTCCAGCATCCCAATGCCGACCGGCTGCGGGTCTGCCAGGTCGACACCCTCGACGGTCGCAAGGAAATCGTCTGCGGGGCGCCCAACGCCCGGGCCGGCCTGACCACCATCTTCGCCCCCCTTGGCGCCTGCATTCCGGCCAATGGCCTGG
>CAIZKE010000273.1 GCA_903933475.1 uncultured Alphaproteobacteria bacterium
CCGGCTGCAGAAGTGGCCGGATGCGGCGGGAGCCACCGCCAGCAATGAAGGCGGCGTAGCGCCCGTGGTCGGCGGTCAGCAGTTCGGCGATGGCGCCATTCTCGCCGTGGGACCGGGCCGACAGGACAAAGGCGTCGTCCTCGAACTCCACGCCCTGCCCCTAGGCCTCGAAATCGAGCCCGACGTCGCCGTAGAATTCCCGGCGGTCGGCCCAGCGCTCGTCGACCTTAACGGTCAGGAAGAGGTGCACCGGGCGGTCCAGGAGTTCGGTCAGTTCCTCTCGTGACTTCTGGCCAATCCACTTCAGCGTCTGGCCGTTGCGGCCCAGGACGATGGGGCGCTGGCTTTCGCGTTCGACATAGAGGGTCTGCTCGATGCGGACCGAGCCGTCCTGCCGCTCGCTGAAGGCGGTGGTCTCTACCGCGGCGGCGTAGGGAAGCTCCTCGTGAACCCGCAGGTAGACCTTCTCCCGGGTGATCTCGGCGGCCAGCAGGCGCACGGGCAGGTCGGCAGTCTGGTCGGCGGGATAGAGCCAGGGGCTCTCCGGCATGAGCTCGGCAAGCCGCTGCAGGAGGTCGTCGACGCCGGAGCCATCCGCCGCTGAGATCATGAAGACCTCGGAATAGACGCCGGTGTCGAAGAACCGGGCGGACAGGGCCAGAAGGCGCTCGCGCTTGATCCCGTCGATCTTGTTCAGGGCCAGGATCGCCTTGCGCCCAGACCGCTTCAGGCCCTCAATGATGGTCTCGACGTCCTCGTGGGCCTTGCGGTCCGCGCCACGGCCCTCGCCGGCGTCCATAGCCAGCTCGGCCTGGACATCCACGAGGTGGACCACCGTATCAGCCTCCTCCGCCCCGCCCCAGGCCGAACGCACCATGGCCCGGTCCAGACGCCGCCGCGGCGTGAAGATCCCCGGGGTGTCGACGAGGACGATCTGGCTCTCGCCGGACAGGGCGACTCCGCGGACCGGGAAACGCGTCGTCTGCACCTTGCGGGTGACGATGGAAACCTTGGCGCCCACCAGGCGGTTGGTCAGGGTGGACTTGCCCGCATTGGGCGCGCCGATGATGGCGGCGAAACCGGCGCGGGTCATGGCTGGATCTTCTCCCTTTCGAGGAACAGTGCGGCGGCGGCCTTCTCGGCCTCGCGCTTGGAACGGCCGGCACCCGTGGCCGGCTCAAGGCCCGGAAGTCGGGCCTCGATAGTGAATCTGGGATCGTGCGGCGGGCCTTCGGCAGACACCACCACGTAGGCTGGCGGCGGCAGGCCCAGGCCCATGGCCCATTCCTGCAGGCGGGTCTTGGAATCGCGGTCTGGCCCTGCGTCCAGGCTGGCGGCGAGGTCGCCCCAGCCGATCCGGAAGAAGCTCCGTGCCGCTTCCGGCCCGCCGTCCAGGTAGAGGGCCGCCATCAGGGCTTCGCAGGCGTCGCCGAGGACCCGCTCGCTGTCCCGGGCACCGATCCGGGCGGCACTGGCGTCCAGCCTGAGGGCGTCGGGAAGACCGATGTTGCGTGCGACTTCGGCGCAGGCGCCGGAATTGACCAGGCGGTTGAGCCAGCGGGCGAGTTCGCCCTCCCGCGCCGCTGGGAAAGCCTGGCAGAGGTGCTCGGCAGCCATAAGGTTCAGGACACGGTCGCCAAGGAACTCCAGGCGCTCGTTATCTCGCGCCGGGGTGCCGCCATTGCCGACGCTGGCATGGGTCAGGGCGCGCTCGAGGAGATCGCGATCTGTGAAGACCCGGCCGACCCGCGCTTCGAGCGCGGCGACGGCCGCCTTGCGCCTGTCCGGCCGTGTCAGTGCAGCACCTTGCCGAAACGGCTCAGCCGCAGGTTCAGGACCCAGGTCCAGGGCTTGAAGAGCGAGGCACCGGCCGACCAGGACAGCAGGACCAGACGGGCCCGGCCGACCAGGTTCTCCCGGGGTACGAGACCCACGCCAATCTCCGACGGAAGGCGGCTGTCGGCCGAGTTGTCGCGGTTGTCGCCCATGAAGTAGTAGTGGCCTTCAGGAACGGTGACTTCCGGCGTGTCGTCCAGGTCGCCGTCGATCCCGAAGTCGTTGGTCATGTACTTTCGGCCGCCCGGGAGCGTTTCCTCGATCCGGGCCACGGGACGCACGAGTCCACTGCCGCCTGTCTCGGTGACCAGGGCCTTCTGCTCGCGCGGCACCGGCTCGCCATTGAGGTAGAGCACGCCCTGCCGCACCTGGACCCGGTCGCCCGGAACGCCGATCAGGCGCTTGATGTAGTCGGTGCGGTTATCCCGGGGCAGCTTGAAGACGATGATGTCCCCGCGCTTGGGCTCCTGGGCCAGGACCCGGCCCTCGAAGAACGACGGGCTGAAAGGGATGGAGTGCTTGGACCAGCCGTAATCGTACTTGGTGACGATGACGTAGTCGCCCTCATAGAGGTTCGGTTCCTCGGACGCCGAGGGAATGGTGAAGGGCTGGAACAGCAGCACCCTCAGAAGGAGGGCGATCAACAGGGCGACCGCGACGGTCTTGACGATCTCGATCGTCTCGTTGCGTTCGTCCTCGGGCGGTGAAATCGTCTCGGTCATGGGCCTTCCGGATCAGCGTTCGGTCCGGACATACCGCAAACCGACAGGCCCGCACGTGAAAACTTGGAAACGCCTAGGCCTCCGGGACGGCTTCGATGATCACGAAGGCCTGGGCGTAGGGGGCGTCGTCGGTCATGGACAGATGGATCACAGCCTTGTGCCCGGGCGGGGTCATCTCGGCCAGCCGGGCGGCCGCCCCGCCGGTCAAGGCCAGGGTCGGCTGGCCCGAGCGCAGGTTCACCACCCCCATGTCGCGCCAGAAGACACCCCGCCTCAGGCCGGTGCCCAGGGCCTTGGCGCAGGCTTCCTTGGCCGCAAAACGCTTGGCGTAGCTGGCCGCGGCGTCGGGCTTGGCCTCCGAACGGCGGCGTTCGAGCTCGGTGAAACAGCGGTTGCGGAAACGGTCGCCGAACCGGTCCAGGCTGGCCTGGATACGCCGGATGTCAGTCAGGTCCGAGCCGATGCCCAGGATCATGCCACTGCCGTGGCCCGGGCTGCATCCATGCGCTCGCGCATGCCACGGATCGCGGCGGGCAGGCCCAGGAAGACCGCCTCACCAATAAGGAAGTGGCCGATGTTCAGCTCGCGCATCTCAGGGATGGCGGCCACAGGGCCAACAGTGGCGTAGTCGATGCCGTGACCGGCGTGGACCTCCAGGCCCGCATCCGCCGCCCTGCGGGCCACCCGGGCCAGCGTGGCAAGGTACGCGCCTGCCTTTGGATCACCGGCCCGGACCGCGTCGCAGAAGGGTCCCGTGGTGAACTCCACAATCTGGGCGCCGGCCGCTGCGGCGGCGTCCACCTGGTCGTCCCGGGCGTCGATGAAACATGAGACCCGGATTCCTGCGCCCGCCAGACGGCGCACGGCCGGAGCTATGCGGTCGAAGCCGCCGGCAAGGTCCAGTCCGCCCTCCGTCGTGACCTCCTCGCGCCGCTCCGGCACGAGGCAGGCGGCGTGGGGTGCCAGCTTCAGGGCCAGGGCCTCCATCTCGGCGGTGACCGCCATCTCGAAGTTCAAGGGCCGACCAAGGCGCTGGCAAAGGGCTGCCAGGGCGGCGATGTCGGCATCGCGGATGTGGCGGCGGTCCTCACGGAGGTGGGCGGTAATTCCGTCCGCCCCAGCCGCGATGGCGACCTCGGCGGCCCTCAGGGGGTCGGGATAGGTCTCGCCACGCGCGTTCCGAAGGGTCGCCACGTGGTCGATGTTCACGCCAAGCCGGAGCGGGGTCACTTGGACAGCCGCCGGCTGCCCGGGTCCTCGATGGGGATGGCCGCCAGCTCTGGCGGCAACTGGTCGGCCGGATAGGCGGGGACGTCGAGCTGGGCCAGGGCAACCAGGGGCGCGCCAGGGTCTGCCCGGCCGCCGGAGCGATCGACGATGCAGGCGGCGACCACCACATTCCCCCCGGCCTTGCGGATGGCCTCGACGCATTCCCGAGATGACAGGCCGGTGGTGACGATGTCCTCGACCATGGCGACCCGGGCGCCCTCAGGGATCTCGAAGGCCCGGCGCAGGCGGAACTCGCCCCCTTCCCGCTCGACATAGACCGAGGGGACGCCCAGATGCCGGGCCGTCTCGTAACCGGGGATGATCCCGCCCACAGCCGGCGAGACGCAGATATCCACCTCGCCGACCGCAGCGCGGATCTTCTCCGCCAGGGCCCGGCAGAGGCGCTCGGTGCGGTCGGGACTCTGGAAGACCAGGTTTTTCTGCAGGAAGACGCCGGAATGCAGTCCGCTGGACAGGACGAAATGGCCCTCCCGCAGGGCGCCGGCGGCGCGGAATTCGTCGAGGACCTGTTCGGTGTTCATGGCAGCGCTCCTTGCCCGTGGGATTAGCCGACGGCACCGCCCCTGTCACGCCGGAGGCCGAGACCTGGAAGGCTGTTCATGGCCAGGCCGGCGATCACCAGGGCGGCGGCGGCCAGCTTCCAAGGTGGAAGCGGCTCGCCCAGGGCCAGGGCCGACGCCGTCAGGCCGAAAACCGGTACCAGAAGGGCCCAGGGTGAGACCACCGACGCGGGGTGGCGTGCCAGGAGCCAGCCCCAGACGGCATACCCGAAGAGGGTGTTGCCGAAGGACTGGTAGAGTAGTTCCGCCCAGAGGGTCGGGGTCATGGTCGCCACCGAGCGGATCATCGCTGGTGCGCCCTCGAACACCAGGGCCAGGATCAGCAGGGGGGGGATGGAAAACAGGCTCGCCCAGACCACGAAGGCCAGGCTCGGCGCCTCGGGGGTCGCCCTCTGGACCATGTTGCCGAGGGCCCAGCTCAGGGCCGCGACCAGGACCATGGCGAGGCCCAGCGAGGTCGTCGTCGCATCCAGGTGCAGCAGGATCACCCCCAGGCCAGCGGCAGCCAGACCAAGGGCCAGCCCCTGGCGCAGGGCCAGGCGCTCGCCACCCAGCCAGACGGAAAGCCCGATGGTGATGAAGACCTGGCTCTGCACCACCAGCGAGGCGAGGCCCGGCGAGATGCGCCCGTTCATCGCGAAATAGAGCACGCCGAACTGGCCGACGCCGATCAACACCCCATAAGCCGCGAGATTGCGCCAGGGAATCTGAGGACGCTTCAGGAAGAAGGCCGCCGGGAGGAAGGCGAAGACAAAGCGCAGGGTCGCGAAGGTGAAGGGCGGGAAGTGCGCGAGGGCCGATTTGATGACGGCGAAATTGGTTCCCCAGACCGCCACGACGGCCAGGGCCAGAAGGGCGTGGCGCCAGGACATTGCGTTCATCTCGGGCCCCTTCACCTGTGCCGTCGCCAGACCATCGTTTGCAGTGCTTTGCAACCGGGCGGCCGCCGGGCATTGTGCGCCTCCGCCTGAGGGAGCACCGCATGAGCCTGACCATCCGCAAGGTCGCCGGAGCCCTGGGCGCCGAGATTTCCGGCGCCGACCTGTCCGCTGACCTGCCCGACAGCGTGATCGCCCAGATCCGCGCCGCCCTGGTCGAGCACCAGGTCATCTTCTTCCGCGACCAGTCCCTCAGCCCGGAAGACCAGGTGGCCTTCGGACGGCGGTTCGGGCCGCTGAACATCCACCCCTATGTCCGCGGCATGGACGGGTATCCTGAGGTCATGGAGATCATCAAGGAGCCGGCGGACAGGACCAACTTTGGCGGCGGCTGGCACTCGGACACCTCCTTCCTCGAACGGCCCGCCATCGGCTCTATCCTGTACGCGCTGGAACTGCCGGAATGGGGCGGCGACACCCTCTTCTCCAGCCAGGTTGCGGCCTACGACGCCCTCTCGCCGGGCCTGAAGGCGACGCTGGAGGGCCTGAGCGCCGTGCACTCCGCAGGCCGGGAGTATTCTCCCCAGGGTCACTCCGCCCAGAAGCGCTCCTCGATGAGCGTGGCCGAGGCCGAGGGTGCCGTGGGGGAGTTCATCCACCCCGTGGTGCTGGTGCATCCGGAATCCGGTCGCAAGGCCCTCTACGTCAACCCCGCCTTCACCCTGCGGTTCGAGGGCTGGACGAAGCGGGAGTCCCGCCCCCTCCTCGACTTCCTGTTCGAGCACTGCCGCTACGAGGGCTACACCTGCCGCTTCAACTGGCGACCGGGATCCGTGGCTTTCTGGGACAACCGGCAGGTCTGGCATTTTGCCCTGAACGACTATCCCGGCCAGCGCCGGTACATGCGCCGCGTCACCGTCGATCCGGCCTGAGGTCGTCAGCCTGCGCGCTTGGAGCGCTCGACCGTCTCGATGGCCGGATTGGCACGCAGGGCCGCCGCGATGTTGGTCAGGTGGCGGGCGTCCTTGACCTCAAGGTCAAAGTCGACGTCGAAGAAGTCCGTCATCCGCCGGTGCATGCGCAGGTTGACGATATTGCCCCCCGCCTCGCCGATGGTGGTGCAGGCCTGGCCCAGGATGCCGGGCGCATTGCGGATGGTGGCGGTGAGACGGGACTGGGTCAGGGTGTCGCGCTCGGCCTCTGGGGTCCACTGCAGGTCCCGCCAGAGCTCCTCCTTCTCCTCGAAGGCGGCCAGTTCGGCGCAATCGATGGTGTGGACGGTCAGGCCCTGGCCATCGCCCTCAAGTATGCCGACGATCCGGTCGCCGGGGACAGGCGTGCAACAGGCGCCGAAGTGGAGGCTAATCCCCGGGGTCAGGCCCCCGCCCCGGACGTAGAGCCGGGCGCCCGCTCCACCCTCGATGCGCCGGACCGCCGTGGCCGCCTCACGGGCCGAAGGTTCCAGGCGCGGGAAAATGATGTCGAGCACCTCGGCGGGCGTGATCCCGCCCCGGCCCAGACGCCCGAAGAGTTCCTCCTCCGAGACCACCGCAAGCCTTTCGAGGGCCGGGGTCAGCGAGATGTCGCTGCGCGACTTTCCGGCTCGGCTGAAGGTCTGGTCCAGGGTGGCCCGGCCCAGGCGGATGAACTCTTCCTTCTCGGTCTGCCGGATGTGCCGGCGGATGGCCGAGCGGGCCCGGCCCGTCACGGTGAGCGAGCGCCAGTCTGCGGGCACGACGGGCTTGGGTCCGCGCACCACCTCCACCACGTCCCCGTTCTGCAGGGGCGTACGCAGGGGCCGCGGCTCACCGTTGATCTTCACCCCGATGCAGGTGTCACCAATGTCGGTGTGCAGGGCGTAGGCGAAATCGAGGGGCATGCCGCCCCGGGGCAGACTGACCAGGCGGCCCTTCGGCGTGAAGACAAAGGTCTGGTCGAGATACATCTCGAGCTTGGCGTGCTCGACAAGCTCCTCGACGTCGCCGCCGTGCTCGAGCACCTGCACGAGGTGACGGAGGTTGACCAGCGGGTCGCGCCCGCCCTGCTCGGCCTGGTGTTCGGCATCAAAGCCGTAGGAGGCGTCCTTGTAGCGCCAGTGGGCGGCCACGCCCTCCTCGGCGATCCGGTCCATGGCCTCCGTGCGGATCTGCATCTCGATCCGCATGCCCCTGGGACCGACCACCGTCGTGTGCAGGGACCTGTAGTTGTTCCGCTTGGGGGTCGAGATATAGTCCTTGAAGCGGTCCGGCAGTGAGGGCCAGGCCCTGTGGGCCACGCCCAGGGCGCGGTAGCAATCCTCTTCGGTATCGACGATCACCCGGAAGGCGTAGATGTCCGAAAGCTGTGAGAAGCCGATCGACTTGCGCTGGAGCTTCCGCCAGATCGCGTAGGGGTTCTTCTCCCGGCCGAAAACGCGGCTGGGAACGCCTACGGCCTGCAGCCGGCTGACGATCTCCTGCGACACCAGGGTCACCGCCCCGCCCTGCTCGTTCCTCAGGGCCACTAGCCGCCGGATGATGGCGTCCCGGGCGAGCGGGTTCAGGTGGGTGAAAGCCAGCTCCTCCAGCTCGGTACAGATCCGGTGACAGCCGATGGACCGGGCGAGCGGCGCGTAGATGTCCAGGGTCTCCCGGGAGATGCGCTCGCGCTTCGCCGGCGCCTTGATGTGCTGGAGGGTCCGCATGTTGTGCAGACGGTCCGCCAGCTTGACCATCAGGACCCGGACGTCGCGGGAGATGGCGAGGATGAACTTCCGAAGGTTCTCGGCCTGGCGGGTGTGCTCGCTGTTCAGTTCGAGCTTGGTGAGCTTGGTGACCCCCTCCACAAGTTCGGCGATCTCCTCACCGAACAGCCGCCGGATCTCAGCGGAGGTGGCGTCCGTGTCCTCGACAGTGTCATGGAGCAGGGCGGTGATGATTGTGGCTGCATCCATCCGATACTCGGTCAGGATGCCCGCCACCTGGATCGGATGGGCGAAATAGGGATCCCCGGACGCGCGCTTCTGGGAGCCATGCATGCGCATGGCATAGACATAGGCGCGGTTCAGGACGGCCTCTTGGGCGCTGGGATCGTAGGAGAGGACCTTATCGATCAGCTCATATTGCCGCAGTACAGGGCGGCGGTCCGACAGTTCCGTGGTCGAGGGCGCAAGCGCGCTACCCGCCTCCGCAGCCCGTATCCCCTCTGCCGGGGCCGGGGCCTCAGGCGATCCCTGCGCTGTTGCGCCCGGGCTCAGTAGCGCTCTTCCTGACCGCCGTCGCGGTCACTCTGAAGGGCCCGGACCAGTTCCAGCTCGCTCATCTGCATGTGGGTCGGGTCGGCGAGCAGGGCCAGGGTTTCCGCCTCTTCCTCGGCCTCGGAGCGTTCATCCACCCGTTGCAGGGTGCTGATGAGGCCTTCCTTCAGTTCCTCGGGGTCAACCATGTCTTCGGCCACTTCGCGAAGGGCGACGACAGGATTCTTGTCGTTGTCGCGGTCGACCAGAAGCGGGGCTCCGGCCGAAATGCCCCGGGCCCGGTGCGCAGCCAGGAGGACCAGGCTGAAACGGTTCGGGACCCTCTGGATGCAATCTTCGACGGTGACGCGGGCCATGACTACCTCAGCAGGCGAAAGGAACCGTCCCCCATAGAGGTTCGGCGCTCTTTGTGCAACGCCACAGGACCCCGGCGGGGCATCAGCCGGCGCCGATCACCGTCCGGGCGATGTCATCCATGGTGGTGAAGAGGAAGGTCGGGCGGTGGGCCTCGAGGATCTCCGGGCGCGCATATCCCCAGGTCACGGCCCCGGAATCGATTCCGGCGCGGGAGGCCGCCTCGATGTCACGGGTCTCGTCGCCGATCGAGAGAACCTGTCCGTGGCGGGCGTCAGCCTTACGGATCACGCTTCGGAACTTGGGCGTCTTGCCGAACATGGATGCCCCACAGGCATAGTGGGTGATGCAGTCGGCAAGGTCATCGCCGAGAATCCGGCGAACATTGGCCTCGGAGTTTGAACTGACGAGGGCCAATACGATGCCAGCTTCGTGCAGCCGCCGGAGCAGCATCCGGGATTCGGGGAAGAGCGGGATTTTCGAGGTGTTTTCCGAGACCAGTTTCCGGGTGTGGCGCGCGATGAAGGGCATCTTCCACGCCGGAACGCGCATGTAGGCCACGACCTCGCGACTGGAGCGCCCGCGAAGCATGGCGACCTCTTCGTCGCTGATCTGCCGGAAGCGGAACCGCCGGGCGACCTCATTGGCCATGCTGATGAACCAGTCCGCGCTGTCGGCGAGGGTTCCATCAAAATCGAAAATGACGAGCCTATAGGCCAAGCCCGCTCCTCCGGCCGACGACGCTGCGTCCGCGCCCATTCCCGGCGGCCGATGCTGCACGATTGGCGCGCCGGGCGCCAGTCCCCCGGAAAGACTACCCGGCACGGCTCCGGTCACGGCGCTCACCTCGCAGGCCGGGCGTCGCGCGCGACGCTCGCCGAAGCCGCCAGTTCGGAAGCGGTCAGGCCGAGGACGGGATGCCGCCAGTCGGGCGCGATCTCCGACAGCGGGCCCATGACGAAGCCCCTTTCGTGGGCCCTCGGATGCGGGAGGGTCAGGCGAGCCGACTGCATCACGAGCCCCCCATGATCGATGAGGTCAAGGTCAAGCGTGCGGTCGGCGTTCCGGGTGCCGCGGCTGCGCCCGAACCGGGCCTCGATCTCAAGGAGCCGGCCGATCGTCGCCACCGCATCCATCCTCGCCTCGACAATTGCGACTCCATTGCGATACTCATTTCCAGACGGATCGGGCCAGGCGGAGGATCTCCACCAGCACGACCGGCGCAAGACCGGCAATCCTGCCCCTGGAAAGAAAGAGAGAGCGGCTTCAAGCAGGTCCACCGGCGAGGCGTAGCCGCCAGCCAGATTGGATCCCAGCGCAACAATTGCCCGAGCGGGCAGGAACGCGCCGACGCCAGACTCCGGAAACTCCTGACTCAATGACCTTCTATCCTACCGACAGGCTGGCGCTCTTCATCGACGGAGCCAATCTCTACTCCGCCGCCAAGGGCCTTGGCTTCGACATCGACTACCGCAAGCTCCTCGAGGAGTTCCGCAAGCGGGGCGTCCTCATCCGAGCCTACTACTACACCGCCCTGGTCGAGGATCAGGACTATTCCCCGATCCGCCCCCTGGTCGACTGGCTCGACTACAACGGGTTCCGCCTTGTCACCAAGCCCGCTCGTGAATTCACTGACGCCCAGGGCCGCAAGCGCTGGCGCGGCGACATGGATGTCGAGATCGCCGTCGACATGATGGAGATGAGCGCCCACGCCGACCACATGGTGCTGTTCTCGGGAGATGGTGACTTCCGGGTCCTGCTCGAGGCGGTCCAGCGCCGGGGCGCCCGCGTGACTGTGGTCTCTACCGTCAAGTCACAGCCCCCCATGGCCTCCGATGACCTGCGGCGCCAAGCCGACTCCTTCATCGACCTGGCCGACCTGGCCGACATCATCGGCCGGCCCTCGCGCCTGCCCCGCTTCCTTCAGGAGAGCCGGGCCGGCGCTGACCCCGACGCACCGGACGACTGACCTTGCCGCCCGCGTCGCCCGCCGTCACGGCTGAACCCGCCAGGGACTGTGGCCTCTGCCCGCGCCTGGTCGCCTATCGCCGGGAGAACCAGGTCCGCAATCCCGACTGGTGGAACGGGCCTGCGCCCTCGTTTGGCGACCCCGGGGCGCGCCTTCTGGTCCTGGGCCTCGCTCCCGGACGGACCGGTGCGAACCGGACGGGACGCCCCTTCACCGGCGACCATGCAGGCGTGATGCTGTTCGAGACCCTCCTGAAGACCGGTTTCGCCCACGGCCGCTACGACGCCCGGCCCGACGATGGGCTGGCCCTGGCCGACTGCATAATCTCGAATGCGGTGCGTTGCGCGCCGCCGGGCAACCGTCCTGAGACCTCCGAGGAGGCCGCCTGCCGGCCCTTCCTCACCGCCCGGCTGGCGGCACTTCCCCGGCTGGAAGTTGTGGTCACCCTGGGCGACGTGGCCCGGCGCAATCTCATGAGAGCCCTTGGCCTTCCGGCGTCGGCGGGCATCCCGGGACATGGGGCGGAGTTCAAGGCTGGACCCTACCAGGTCATCAACAGCTATCACTGCTCGCGCCTGAACACGAACACCGGCCGCCTGACCCCGGAGATGTTCGAAGCGATCTTCCGGCGCGCCCGAAGCCTGCTGGACGGCTGACAACCCTAACGGGGAAGGATAAGCCGGAGAGCCACATCCGTTGGTTCCGGAGCCTCACCTTGCGCGTCCTCGCCTTCACCGCAGCCCTGCTCGCCGCCACACCCGCCCTGGCGGCGGCCCCCGGCCCCGCGGACTCCGCCCGCGCCCTGGAGATGCTGAAGACCAGCATCAGCTACCGGACCACGGCCAGCGCCGGCCAGGAGCCCATCCTCGCCTATGCCGGGTGGATCAAGGGCGTCCTGGTGGCGGCGGGTTATTCGCCTTCCGACATCGTCATCGAGCCGGTCGCCGGCACGGCCACCCTCGTCGCCCGCCTGCCAGGACGGGACCCGGGCCGCAAGCCGATGGTGATCTCCGCGCACATGGATGTGGTCGAGGCCCGCGCCGAGGACTGGACCCGCGACCCCTTCACCCCCGTCGTCGAGAATGGCTACGTGTTCGGCCGTGGGGCGTCGGATAACAAGTTCGACATCTCCATGGTGGTCTCCACCCTGGCTCGCCTCCGGACAGAGAACTGGCGCCCCGGACGCGACGTGATCCTCGCCCTGTCGGGGGATGAGGAGACCCTGATGCGCAGTACCGCCGTGCTGGCCGGCAAGCTCAAGGGCGCGGACCTGGTCCTCAACGCCGATGGCGGCGGCGGCGAGCTGGACGGCGCGGGCAAGGCCGTGTCCTACGGCATCCAGGGGGCGGAAAAGACCTATGCCGACTTTACCTTTACCGTCACCGATCCGGGCGGTCACTCCAGCCGGCCCACCCCCGGCAACCCCATCTACCGCCTGGCCCGGGCCCTCGAGCGGGTGGAGGACCACCGCTTCCCGGTCCAGTCAAATGAGATCACCCGCGCCTCCCTCGCCGCCAGCGGACGCGACCAGCAGGGACCAACCGGCGAGGCCCTGAGGCGCTTTTCAGCCGATCCCTCGGACGCTACGGCGGCGGAGACCCTGTCCTCCGACCCGGCCTGGGCGCCCTACGTGCGGACGACCTGCGTGGCCACCATGGTCAGCGGCGGCCACGCCACCAACGCCCTGCCCCAGCGGGCGTCAGCCAACGTCAACTGCCGCATCTTCCCGGGAACACCCTCGGCCTCGATCCTGAAGACCCTCGAGGGCGTGATTGCCGACCCGACGATCTCGGTGACCCGGAATGACGACGGGTCCATCGACAGCCCGCCCTCGCCCCTCCGCCCCGACGTGGTCAAGGCCGTGACCCGGGCCGTGCACGCCGTGCATCCCGGACTGCCCATCGTGCCCGCCCAATCGACGGGGGCGACGGACAGCATGTACTTCCGGGCTGCAGGCGTGGCGAGCTACGGCGTCTCGGGCCTCTTCACCCGCGATGACGACACCTTCGCCCATGGCCTCAATGAGCGCGTGCCCCTGGCGGCCATTCCCGGGGCCCTGGTCCACTGGGACTCCCTGATCCGGGATCTCGGCAGGTAGCTGCGGACGGAGCCCTCGGTGGTGACAGCGGGATGAGCCAGGGCAGCTGCTGCAGTCCGATGAAGGCGTCCGGCGCCACGGCCGGGGCGGACTTCGCCAGGGCGCAGGTGCGCGCCGAAGCCGCCGGTCGCCCTGACCCGCCCGCAGACCTCACCCTCGTATCCCTGCCGGGCGGGGAGTTCCTCATGGGCAGCGATGCCGGGGAAGGCGAGCCGGCCGATGGCGAGGGACCGGCCCGGCCTGTCTGGCTATCGCCCTTCCGCATTGCGTGCACTGCTGTCACAAACCGCCAGTTCGCCGCCTTCGTGGAGGCCACCGGCTATGTCACCTATGCCGAAGAGGTGGGCTCCAGCTTCGTCTTCGCAGGGCTCCTGCCCGACGACTTCCCGCCCACCCGCGGCCTGTTGGATGCGCCCTGGTGGCGCGAGACGCCGAGGGCGTGCTGGCGCCAGCCCGAAGGGACGGGGTCGGACTGGCGCGGGCGCGCAGACCACCCGGTGGTCCATGTGAGCTGGCACGATGCGATCGCCTTCTGCGACTGGGCCGGCCTGAGCCTGCCGACCGAAGCGCAGTGGGAATACGCGGCCCGCGGGGGTCTCCAGGGCCGACGTTTCCCCTGGGGCGACGAACTCACCCCGGGCGGCGAGCATGTCTGCAATGTCTGGCAGGGGCGCTTTCCCGCCCTCAACGCCTGTACCGACGGTTATGCCGGAACCGCTCCGGCCGACGCCTTTCCGCCGAATGGCTACGGCCTGCACAATACCTGCGGCAATGTCTGGGAGTGGTGCGCCGACGGGTTCAGCGCCAGCCATCCCGCCGGACTGCGGCGCGATCCGATCGGCCTGGAGAGCAACGAGCGACGGGTGATCCGCGGCGGCAGCTATCTGTGCCACGAGAGCTACTGTTTCCGCTTTCGCGTGGCGGCGCGCAGCGCCAACCTGCCCGAGGCCACGGCCGGGCACATGGGCTTCCGCTGCGCCGCGGATGCCCGTCCTGACGACATTCCCACGGATCCATCCCGCAAGGAGACCCCATGAGCCAGACGCCCAACCGCAACGGCCTCGGCCTGACCGCAAGTGAGTCCCGGCCGCACTGGCCCGAGCCGGCCAAGGCCCCGCCCGGCGCGCCCAATGTGGTCTGCATCGTGTTCGACGACCTCGGCTTCGCCGATCTGGGCTGCTACGGCTCGGAGATCTCCACGCCGAACATCGACGCCCTGGCCGCCGGCGGCCTGCGCTTCACCAACTTCCACACCACCGCCCTGTGCTCGCCGACCCGCGCGGCCCTGCTGACCGGCCGCAACCACCATTCGGTAGGCATGGGCGGGCTGGCCGACTGGGACCTGGGCTTCCCGGGGATGCGGGGGCGCATCGCCCGTAGCGCAGGCACCCTGGCCGAGATGCTGAGGCCCGCCGGCTACAACACCTTCGCCACCGGCAAGTGGCACCTGACGCCCACCTTCGAGACCTCGCAGGCTGGCCCCTTCGACCAGTGGCCGCTGCAGCGCGGCTTCGACCGCTATTATGGGTTCCTCGAGGGTGAGACCAGCCAGTGGCACCCCGAACTGGTGCTCGACAATCATCACATCGATGCGCCCGACCGCGAGGGCTATCACCTCTCGGAAGACATCGTCGACCAGTCCATCGGCTTCATCCGCGCCCAGCGCACCATCACGCCGGAGAAGCCCTTCTTCCTCTACATGTGCCTGGGTGCCCAGCACGCGCCTCACCACGCGCCAAAGGCCTTCATCGACCGATATGAGTCCGTCTTCGCCAAGGGCTGGGATGCAACCCGCACCGACCGTCTGGCCCGTCAGAAGGCCCTGGGCATCGTGCCTCCCGACACCGTCCTGCCCGAGCCCAATCCGGGGGTGAAGCCCTGGGACGCCCTGAGCGACGACGAGCGCCGGCTGGCCGTCCGGCTCCAGGCCGCCTTTGCGGGAATGCTCGAGCACGCCGACCTGCAGGTGGGCCGGCTGGTGAACTGGCTGAGCGAGCAGGGTTGCCTGGAGAACACCCTGATCACCCTGATCTCGGACAATGGCGCCAGCCAGGAGGGCTCGCCCTTTGGCACGGTGAACGCCCTCCGCTACTTCAACGGCGTCCGCGACACCCTGGCCGAGAACCTGGAGCACATTGACGCGATCGGCGAGGCCCACCTCAACAACAACTACCCCCTGGGCTGGGCCATGGCCGGCAACACCCCGCTCAAGCGCTACAAGCAGAACACCCACGGCGGAGGGGTGCGGGATCCGCTCATCGTGCACTGGCCGGCGGGCATCCGGCAGGGCGGCGAGATCCGTCACCAGTTCCACCATGTCTGCGACATCACGCCCACCGTGCTCGAGGTCACCGGCGTCCAGGCACCGGCCGCGATCCACGGCGTCACCCAGCAGCCCATCGAGGGCACGAGTTTCGCCTATGCCTTCGATGCGGGCGCCGAGCCCACCCGAAAGCGCACCCAGTACTTCGAGATGCTCGGCCACCGGGGCCTCTGGCATGAGGGCTGGAAGGCCGTGACCTGGCACAAGCCCGGAACCGACTTCGACGCGGACCGGTGGGAACTCTACCACCTGGACCAGGACTTCAACGAAATGCACGACCTGGCGGAGCAGGAGCCTGCACGCCTGCAGGCGATGATCGCGCGCTGGTTCTCAGAGGCCGGGGCCTGCAATGTGCTGCCGCTGGACGACACCTTGAACCGCTTCGTCAGTTCTAACCCGCACAGCGTGGCGTCCCGCCGGAACTGGGTGCTCCAGCCCGGGGGCGGTCGGATCCCGCAGGCGGCCGCACCCGACATCCGCAACCGGTCCTACCGGATCACCGCCCACGTGGAGATCCCGGAGGACGGTGCCGAGGGCGTGCTGATCGCCCAGGGCGACTGGTGCGGTGGCTATGCCCTCTACCTGAAGGACGGCCACCTCTTCCACGACTACAACTTCGTCAACCGGCACTACGTCGCGCGGTCCACCCGGCCCGTGCCCGCAGGGCGCCACACCCTGAGCTGGGTGGTGCGCAAGACCGGCGAGTACACCGCCGAGGGCGAGCTGCGGATCGACGATGAGCCCTGCGGTTCGGTGGTGCTGCCACAGACCTACCGCGCCCAGGCCTCATTCATTGGCATGGAGGTCGGCCGGGCGCCCAAACCAGCGGTTTCGGACTTCGTGGCACCCTTCCCCTTCACCGGCGTCCTGCACCGGGTCGAGGTGGAACTCGGGGCTGACCAGCAGACCGATCCCCAGGCCAGCCTCGAAGCGGCCCTGCGCCGGCAGTAGGTCCCTCCGGGCATCATTGGCCAAGGGACTGGAAACCCGCCGGCTTTCGGTTCTAAAGTGATCGTGCAGGCAGACCGGCGATATGCTGGCGCGCAAGGGAGAGACACGCACATGCTGGACCTGATCATCCGGGGCGGAACCCTCGTGGACGGAACGGGCGCGGCGCCCGTCGTCGGGGACATCGGAGTCCAGGGCGACCGCATCGTGGCCGTCGGCAAGGTCGAGGGCACGGCCCGGCGCGAGATCGACGCCACCGGACTCCTCATCACGCCCGGCTGGGTGGACATCCACACCCACTACGATGGCCAGGCCACCTGGGATGCCGTCATGGCCCCCTCCAGCTGGCACGGTGTGACCACCGCCATCATGGGTAACTGCGGCGTGGGCTTCGCGCCGGTCCGTCCGGGCCAGCAGGACTTCCTCATCCAGCTGATGGAGGGGGTGGAGGACATTCCCGGTGCCGCCCTCGCCGAGGGCATCGACTGGAAGTGGGAGACCTTCCCGGAATACCTCGACGCCCTGGAGGCCAAGCCCCGGACCATCGACGTGGGGGTCCACGTACCCCACGGCTCAGTTCGCGCCTACGTCCTGGGCGACCGCTGCAACACCGACTACCAGCCGGACGCCGGCGAGATCGCCGAGATGGCCGGACTGGTCCGGGAAGGCGTCGCCGCTGGCGCCCTGGGCTTCTCCACTTCCCGTACCCTGCTGCACAAGGACATCCACGGTATCCACGTTCCCGGCACCTTCGCGGGCTCGGACGAGATGCTGGCCCTGGGCCTGTCCATGAAGGGTCTGGCCCACGGCGTGTTCGAGATGGTCTCCGACAACCTCGGCGACGACGACGAGTGGGCCTGGGTCAAGGGCTTCGTGGAGGAGACCGGCCTGCCCGTCACCCTCGTGGCGACCTCGGCGGGTGCCTACCAGGGCAACAAGATGTTCAACATCGCCGAGGAGTCCCGCGAGAAGGGCATGGACATCCGCCCCCAGATCGCCGGCCGTCCCACAGGCATACTGAACGGCCTGACCTCCAACTTCCACATCTTCATGGCCAGCCCGACCTGGAAGTCCGAGCTCGAAGGGCTCGCCCTGGAGGACAAGGTTGCCGCCATGGCCCGGCCGGAAATCCGCGCCGCCCTTCTGTCCGAGGACTCGCCGCTGATCCGCGCTGCCACCTCCTCGCCCGTGAGCGGCCAGGTCGCCGGCCTGGACGGCCTGCTCTGGCGCATCTTCCCCCTTGGCGAGCGGCCGAACTACGAGCCCGATCGCGAGGGCAGCGTCGCCGGCCTCGCCGAGGCCGCCGGGCTCTCGCCTCTCGAAATGATGTACGACCTGCTCATCCGCGACGGCGGGCACGAGCTCTTCTACCAGCCCCTTGGCGGCTACCAGACCTACAACTTCGACTTCTTCCGCAAGAACATGCAGCACCCCAACGTGCTGTTTGGCCTGTCCGACGGCGGTGCCCACTGCGGGGTCATCGCCGACGCCGGCATGCCGACCTTCATCCTCACCCACTGGGCCCGCGACCGGGTGAAGGGCGAGCAGTTCCCCCTGGAGTTCCTGGTCCGCAAGTTGACCAGCGACACCGCCCGGGCCTACGGCCTGAACGACCGCGGACGGCTCGAGCCGGGCCTCCTGGCCGACCTCAACGTCATCGACTTCAAGGCCCTGCGCCTGTTCCGGCCGGAGGCGATCTACGACCTGCCCGCCGGCGGCCGGCGCCTTGTCCAGCGGGCCGAGGGCTACCGCTATACGATCAAGTCCGGCCAGGTGACCTTCGAGGACGGCCAGCATACCGGTGCCCTCCCCGGCGGCCTCGTCCGGGGCGGCCGCGAGGCGGTGATCCTGCCGATGGCCGCGGAGTAATCCCGCGCGGCCCGCATCGTCCTGTCATTCTGGGGTGCCAGACTCTGCGCCCCGGGAACGGAGACAGAGCATGATCCAACGTCAGACAGATGGCCGGGGCCTACATCCCCGCGCCGGGGCCTTGCTGCTGGGGCTCCTGTGCTTGCTGGGCTGGCAGGTCGGCGCCCATGCCGCCCCTTCACCTCCGCCGGCCGCAGCCTCTCCGCGCGAGATCGCGCTCAGCGGGGTGATCACCCACGAGAACCACGAGACCTATGTCGAAGTTCCCTTCTCCGTCCCGGAGGACACCGAGCGGCTGACCGTGACCTTCGAGTACGACCGTGAGAACAGGACTGTCATCGATCTCGGGATCCGCGACCCAAACGGTTTCCGGGGCTGGAGCGGCGGGAACAGGTCGACCTTCACCCTGGCGACAAGCGACGCGACGTCCGCCTACATCCCGGGGCGGATTCCCCCGGGGGAATGGCGACTGATCCTCGGCGTCCCCAACATCCGCAAGGGCGTGGAGGCCCGCTGGCGCGCCAGGGTCCGGTTCGATCCTGCAGGCGCGCCCTCGCCGGGATCCGCCTTCCAGGACGGGCCCGTCCGGACAGGCCCCGGCTGGTACCGGGGCGATCTTCACACCCATTCCGGCCATAGCGACGGCAGCTGCGACAGCCTCTCCGGTCGCCGGGTCCCCTGCCCCGTCTTCCGGACGCTGGAGGCGGCCCGGGCCGCCGGCCTCGATTTCATTGCCCTGACCGAACACAACTCGACATCCGTCTATCCCGAGCTGAGGGCCCTGCAGGCTTACTTCGACACCCTCCTGGTCCTGCCGGGGCGGGAGATCACGACCTTCCAGGGTCACGCCAACGTCTTCGGCGTGACCAGCCCCCTGCCCTTCCAGCTCGGATCCCCGCGCGCGCCGACCCTCGACGCCGTGTTGGACGCCGTGGAAGCCGAAGGGGGGCTGCTGTCGATCAATCATCCCGGCATGCCCTCTGGAGAGGCCTGCATGGGCTGCGGCTGGGTCGCGCCCATCCCCGACTGCAGCCGCATCACCGCCGTCGAGATCGCCAATGGCGGCGGCCTGCGGATGATGGGATCGGCGGAAGGGCCCCTGTCCGGCCTGCCCTTCTGGGAGGCCCTCCTCGACCGGGGGTGTCACGTCACCGGCATCGCCGGAAGCGACAACCACGACCCCGACGCAAAGGGCGGCAGCCAGTCACCGGTGGGCCGACCCGCCACGGTGGTCTATGCCCCGGAGCTCTCCCAGCCGGCGATCCTGGAGGGTCTGAGGCGCGGCCGGGTCTTCGTGGACCTCGGCGCCCCCGCAGGCGCCTCTGTCGATCTCACGGTGGGGTCCGGCAAGGCCCGGGCGGGCATGGGCGAGTCCCTGAGGACCGGGCCGGCCGCGCGTCTGCGCCTCACCGCAAAGGTCGCCGGACTTCCGGACGGGACCGTCGAGTTCGTCTCCGGAGGTGCCAGCGGACCGCCGACGCGCACGCCCGTCCCGATCCGTGGCCTTTCGGAGGTGACAGCCGATCTCCGGCGAACACCCGGCCTGAAATGGATCCGTGCAGACGTCCGGGCCGCAGACGGCAAGCTCCTTCTCATCGGCAATCCGGTGTACCTACAGAACTGAAACCGAACTGACATGGAGTCTTGACGCAAGGTTCAAGGAACTGTGACCGACCGGCCCTAGCACCCCCAAGTGCCGAAGATGGCCAAGTCAACCGATTGGGGGTCACCATGCGTCTGTCCGTTTTTCTCCTGAGTGGCGTCGCTGTCATGGCGGTCTCCGCCGGTGTGTCACCTTCCCATGCCGCACCCGCCGACCGGGTGGACTCCCAGATCGACGAACTGATCGTCACGGGTCGCGCCGGGGCCCTCGACCGACGTCGGGTCGAAGCCAGCTACGCCATCACCACCCTGGACGAAGCCGCCCTGCGGCTCCAGGCGCCCATGTCCACCGCGGAAGTGTTCAAGGCCATCCCCGGATTCTGGGTTGAGGCCTCCGGCGGTGAAGCCTCTAACAACGTGCGAACCCGGGGCATCCCGACCGACGGTTACTCCTCGGTGACGATCCAGGAAGACGGCCTGACCATCCAGCACGACGGCGGCCTGGGCTGGCTGAACGCCGACCAATCCTTCCGGCTCGACGAGACCATCGGACGCGTTGAGGCCGTTCGCGGCGGTCCCGCCTCCATCTTCGCCTCCAACTCCCCAGGCGGTACGGTCAACTTCATCACCCGAAGGGCCGGCGACACAGCCGAAGGTCTCGTCAAGGCCACCGTCGGCGACTACGGCATGTACCGCGCTGACTTCTGGTACGGTGCCCCCCTTGGCGACGGCTGGGGCCTGACGGTGGGTGGCTTCTACCGGTCGGACGAAGGCGTCCGCAGCCCGGGCTTCACCCAGAACAAGGGTGGCCAGATCCGTGTTGGCCTCTCGCGCGAGTTCGAGACCGGTCGGATCGACATCAACGTCAAGCACATCGACGACAATGTCGGCTTCCTGCTGCCGGTTCCCCTGACCTTCAACGACAAGCAGGAACCCGCCGGCGTCCCCGGGTTTGATCCGAATTACGGGACCCTCGCTGGACCGGACAACCGCCTGCTAAGCTTCCGGAACGTCAATGGGCCATTCGCCTTCGACCTGGGCAAGGGCACGGACGTCAGTCTGACCGCCATCACCTTGAAGCTGGACCTTGAGATCGGCGCTGGATGGAAACTCCAGAACACCGGCCGTTACCGCACCAGCGACATCCTGCGCAACGGCCTGTTCCCTACCGGCAATATCGAGACGGCCACCGGCCGTCTGAATAGCCTTCGCGCGCCCGCTCTGGCCGCCTATCCCGGGGCTGTGGATATCCAGTACCGCTACGCCACCTCAGGCGCCGCCTTCGATCCGGCGACCGCGAACGGCAACGGGCTGGTCGTCAGCGGCAACCTCCTCAGCGTCTCAGTTCCGCTGAAGGAGTTCACCAACGATCTGCGCCTGGTCCGGACCTTCGACCTGGCCGGCCAGACCCACGATGTGGCCTTCGGCGTCTATGTCTCTGACTTCAACTACGACTACGACCGGTTCATGGCCACGTCGAACCTGGAAGTCCGCGATCAGGCCCGTCGTCTGGACATCGTGGCGGTGAATGCGACAGGGGCGACCGTCGGCCGGGTGACCGAGAACGGCATCCTGCGCTACGGCTCGCTCTTCGATAACGCTGCCATCGACGCGCGGGTGTACGCCTTCTATGCCTCTGACGAATGGCAGGTGACCCCCGAACTGCGGGTAGACGCCGGCGTCCGCCAGGAGCAAATCGCCTTCACTGGCTCGGTGGAAGGCAAGCAGACCGTGGACCTGGGGATCGCCGGAACCTTGGCGGACAATCAGGTGATCACCGGGACGGGAGCCTTCACCCCGATCGACAGGTCCTATTCCGGCCTCAGCTGGACCGTCGGCGCCAACTACCAGATTGAGCCGGGGCTCGGCGTCTTCGCTCGTTACACCGACACGGTTCGCCTGCCCTCGCCCTCGGAGTTCCAGGGTAGCCCGGGAGACGCCCTGCGGACTGACATCAAGAAGACCCCTGTCCAGATGATCGAGGCAGGGCTGAAGTGGCAGACCGACGCCTTCAACCTCTTCGCCACGGCGTTCCAGACCCGTTTTGAGAACATCCGGTTTAACGACAACGTGTTCAACAGCGCCACCAACAGTTTCACGACCCGCGTTGCCTATGGCTCGACCAATACGGTTGGCGTTGAAGTCGAGGGTGTGCTGAAGCCGATGGAGAGCTGGGATGTCTCAGGCGCAGTCTCCTGGCAAAATCCCGAGTACGACAGCTTCCGGTTCACCGAGAACGTGGGCGGCGTCGCGACTGTCCGGGACTTCGCCGGCAACCAGCTGATCCGGGTTCCGAAGGTGGGGGTCCGGCTCGTGCCAGCCGTCAACCTCCTGGAGGGTGCGGTCCGTATCGAACTGCCGGTCGAGTACTACAGCAA
>CAIZKE010000274.1 GCA_903933475.1 uncultured Alphaproteobacteria bacterium
CTTCGGTGCCGTGACCGGCGACGTGGTCACCCTGAACCCGGCCGCCGCAACGGGGACCTTCGCCACCAGCAATGCGGGCTCCGGGATCGGGGTCACGATCAGTGGGCTCTCCCTCTCCGGTGCCAGCGCCGCCAACTACGCCATCGTCCCGCTGACGGGCGTGACCGCGAACATCAATCCGCGCGGCCTCAGCGTCTCGGGCGTCTTCGCGAACTCGCGGACCTACAATGCGACGACTGTCGCCACACTGAATACGGCCAGCGCCACCCTTAACGGGGTCCTTGCCGGGGATGTGGGGCAGGTCAGCCTGAACCTGTCGGGTGTGGGTGGAACCTTCTTCTCGCCCTATGTCCGCAACGGCATATCCGTCACCGCCTCCGGCTTCGCCCTGAGCGGCGCCAAGTCCGGCAACTATGCCGTGAGCCAGCCGGGCGGCCTGTCCGCCAACATCACGCCGGCGCCCCTGACGGCGATGGTCACCGCAACGCCGACCAAGACCTATGACGGGTCGACCTCGGTTACCGTTCCCGTTGCCGGCATCAGCGTTTCGGGCTTCTTCGGCACGGATGGGGCGACCGTGGGCCAGTACGCCGCGTCGGCGTTCAACTCGCCGGATGCGGGCGCCAGCGTCGGGCTGACGGTGACCCTGAGGGTGCCGGACTTCGTCGCCACGGGCTCGACGGACCTGTCCAACTATTCGTTCCCGACCACGGCGGTGGGAACCGGGGTCATCAACCGCGCGACCCTCACGGCCCAGGTGATCGGGCGTCCGACCAAGATCTATAATGGCAATTCCATGGCCGGGCTTTCGTCGGCGAACTTCCGGATCAACGGCTTCGTCGGTGGCCAGGGCGCCACCGTCCAACCCGGCCTCGGGACCTATAGCTCCGCCAATGCCGGTGATCGCCAAGTCACCGTCGCCTTTACAGTCTTTGGTACGGACTTTACGGCCAATGCGGGGACCAACCTCGCCAATTACCTCCTGCCAGCCTCCGCGACGGGGGCGGGGACGATCAGCCCCAAGAGCCTGTCGGTCTCGATCATCGGCAACCCGACCAAGACCTACAACGCCACCACGACGGCGAGCCTGACCTCTGCTAACTATTCGGTCACCGGGCTGATCGGGGCCGACGCCTTCACGGTGACCGAGACGGCGGGGACCTACGACCTTTCGGATGCCGGAAGCCGGACGGTAACCGCCCTGCTGGCGGCGGCCGACTTCACCGCCGCCGGATCGACCCTGGCCGGCAACTACGTCTTCCCGGCCAGCGCTTCCGGCGTGGGCCAGATCAATGCCAAGTTCATCACCCTGACCCGGGTCGAGCGGGTCTACAACTCGCTGAACACGGTGGCGGGATCGACCTTCACCCTCGGCGGGATCGAGGCCTCGGACGTGGGCACCGTCGGGATAGACACCGGGCTCGTTACCGGCACGTTCGACACCAAGACTGTCGGCACGGGCAAGATGGTTGACCTCGCCGGCCTCTCCCTGACCGGTGCCCGTGCCTTCAACTACGGGCTCGCCGTCCCGGTGGCGACCCTGCCCATCGGGGTCATCACCAAGGCAACCCTGTCCTTCTCAGGGCCGGCGGCGGTCAGCCGGGTCTACGACGCCACCCGCGTCGCCCAGATCAACAACTCAGCCCCGATCGTCTGGACCGGTCTCTTCGCCGGCGATGCGGTGAACCTCGATAATGTGCCCACCACGGGCCTGTTCGACACCAAGAATGTCGGGAACAACAAGCCGGTCACGGTCAGCGCCTACACCATCGCCGGTGCCGACGCGGGCAACTACAGCCTGGTCCAGCCTTCCGGCCTCACCGCCACCATCACCCCCCTCGCCGGTGCCCTTGCGGTCTCAAGCGTGGTCAAGACCTACGACGGGTCGACGGTCCTGCCCTCTGCCAGCTCGGCCTACACCCTGTCGGGCGTGCTGGCTGGCGACACGGTCACCGTCGCCTCGGCGACCGGGTCGGGCTTCGCAAGCAAGAACGTGGCCACCGGACTGGATGTTTCCATCTCCACCGTCACCCTCGGCGGCACCGATGGCGGGAACTATGTCGCGCCGACCGGCCCGGCAAGCCCCAACACCATCGGGACGATCAATCCACGGAGCCTGCTGGCCACCGTCACCGGTAACCCGACCAAGACCTACGACGGCACCACGACGGCGACCCTCACCTCGGCCGACTATTCGGTCAGCGGATGGGTCGCCGGCGAGGGCGCGACGGTCACCAAGACCACCGGGACCTACAATTCGGCGAATGCGGGCTATCCCTACACCGGTCGGTCGGTGACGGTGTCCCTGGCGGGGTCCGACTATCTGGCGACCGGGGCCACCCTCCTGTCCAACTACAGCCTGCCGACCTCGGCGTCCGGGGGCGGCACGATCAATCGTGCGACCCTGACGGTCAGCGGGGTCACTTCCTCTGACAAGATCTACGACGGGAACACGATCGCGGCGGTGAACACCGGCGGCTCGGCCCTGGTGGGCGTCGTCACCGCGGAC
>CAIZKE010000275.1 GCA_903933475.1 uncultured Alphaproteobacteria bacterium
ATGAGCGAGAAGGCGACGCCGCTTTACGAGCACGTCAAGCGCTTCATCGCCGAGACCGTCGTGCCCATGCAGAAGGAATTCCAGGCCCTGGGCGAGGGCCATACAGACCGCTGGACCTTCGCCCCCGGCCAGCTCGACGTGCTGGAGAAGGCCAAGGACCAGGCCAAGAAGGAGGGCCTCTGGAACTTCTTCCTGCCCGACGCCGATACCGGCGAGGGCCTGTCCAACCTCGACTACGCCTACATCGCCGTCGAGCTGGGCAAGGCGCCCATGGCCTCGGAGGTGATGAACTGCTCGGCGCCGGATACCGGCAACATGGAAGTGCTCGAGCGCGTCGGCACACCCGAGCAGAAGGAGCGCTGGCTGAAGCCCCTGCTGAACGGCGAGATCCGCTCGGCCTACGCCATGACCGAGCCGGCGGTGGCCTCGTCCGACGCCAAGAACATCGCCACCCAGGCGGTCCTCGACGGCGATGAGTGGGTGATCAACGGCGAGAAGTACTACATCTCCGGCGCCGGCGACCCGCGCTGCAAGATCATGATCACCATGGTCCGCACCAACCCCGACGCCCCGCCACACAAGCAGCAGTCGCAAATCCTGGTGCCCGTCGACGCCCCCGGGGTGGAGATCCTCGGCCCGATGCACGTCTTTGGCGAGGACCACGCCCCCCGCGGCCACATGCACATCCGCTTCACCAATGTGCGGGTGCCCAAGACCAACGTCCTCCTGGGCGAGGGCCGCGGCTTCGAGATCAGCCAGGTCCGCCTCGGGCCGGGCCGGATCCACCACTGCATGCGGACCATCGGCAAGGCCGAGCGGGCCCTGGACCTCATGGTCCGCCGGGGCCTCTCGCGCGAGGCCTTCGGTCGCAAGATCGCCTGGCTGGGCGGCAATGTGGAAATCATCTCCCGCGCCCGGATCGACATCGAGGCCATGCGCCTGATGGTCCTCAAGGCGGCCAAGGCCATGGACGTCCTGGGCAACCGCGAAGCCCGGGTCTGGGTCTCCATGGTCAAGGCCATGGTGCCGGAACGGGCCTGCAAGATCATCGACCAGGCCATCCAGATGCATGGCGCGACGGGCATTTCCCAGTGGACGCCCCTGGCCTCCATGTACACCGATGTGCGCCACCTGCGCTTTGCCGATGGCCCGGATGAGGTCCACCACATGGTGGTCGGCCGCAACGAAATCCGGGCCTACGAGGGCGGCGCCGAGGACGTCAGGGCCACCGTCGCGCTCCGGAACTGAGCGGGCGGAACTGAGCGGGCAGAACTTCCCCGGTCTCAGCCGGGGAAGTTGGCCGGGACCACCTCCGACAGGGTGGGTCCGATCTCGTCGTGGATGACCAGGTCGGCGTAGGCGTCGAGGTCCGTGGCGTCCCGGTTCACGATCACCAGGCGTGCCCCGGACCGGCGCGCCTGCAGGGGGAAGCCCGCCGCCGGCCAGACGGTGAGGCTGGAGCCCAGCACCAGGAAGAGGTCGCAGGACAGGGTCTCTTCCTCCGCGCGCCGCATGGGCGCCTCGGGCATGGCCTGGCCGAAGGAGATGGTCGCCGTCTTCACCAGGCCCGTGCACGCCCGGCAGGCGGGAAGCTCATCCCGGACCTCGAAGGCCGGACGCAGGTCGTCGATCTCGTGGCGCAGGCCGCAGGACAGGCAGGTCGCATAGCTGGCATTGCCGTGCAACTCGATCACCCGGTCGGCGGGGATGCCCGAGTGCTGGTGCAGGTTATCGACGTTCTGGGTGATGACGGCGGACAGGCGGCCGCTCTCCCAGAGGCGGGCCAGGGCGAAGTGGCCGGCGTTGGGCTCCCGGCCCGTCCAGCCGGCGCGGCCCTGGAAGGCCCGGGTCCAGGATTCCCGGCGCTTTTCCTCGCTGTTCACGAAATCCTGAAACTGGATGGGCTTCATCCGGCTCCAGACCCCGCCTGGCGAGCGGAAGTCCGGAATTCCCGATTCCGTGGAGATTCCGGCCCCGGTGAAGGCCACAATCCGCTCCGCAGACCGCAGGACCTGGGCCAGATCGTCCCGTTTTGCCGATTTTCCGGTCAATTTCCAACTCCGCCCATCTGTGCCGCTCCAGGCCTGCCTCAGGGGAAGGCACCCCGGGCCTGTTCTTTGGGCCTTTTCAGCGCCGCCTGATCCTGTAGCCAAGGACTTCAGGACAACCGCCGGAATGGCGCAAGGGGGGATGCGAGGCATGAAGCGCGGAAGAGTCATGAAGCGCGGAAGAGTTTGGGGCACGGCGCTCGCCACCCTGAGCCTGGGCCTGCTGGCCTCGGGACCGGCCCTGGCCCAGGCCCCTTCGCAGGTGGACTCTGGCGACACCGCCTGGCTGCTCAGCACCACCGCCCTTGTCCTGCTCATGAGCCTGCCTGGCCTGGCCCTCTTCTATGGCGGCCTGGTGCGCACAAAGAATGTCCTGTCCGTCCTGATGCAGTGCACGGCGGTGGCCTGCCTGGCCTCGGTGGTCTGGCTGGCCCTGGGCTATTCCCTGGCCTTCTCCGGGACCGCGCCCTTCATCGGCGACCTGGGCCGGGTCGGCCTGATGGGCCTTTCCCGGGGCGACGCCATCGGCACAGTGCCCGAGATTGTCTTTTTCGCCTTCCAGATGGCCTTCGCCATCATCACCCCCGCCCTGATGATCGGCGCCGTGGTCGAGCGGGTGAAGTTCGCCGGCCTCCTGGCCTTCTGCGCCGGCTGGCTGGTCCTGGTCTACGCCCCCGTCTGCCACTGGATCTGGGGCGGCGGCTGGATGGCGACCCTGGGAGTCAAGGACTATGCCGGAGGCCTGGTGGTGCACGCCACGGCAGGCATCAGCGCCCTTCTTCTGGCCCGGGCCGTGGGCCCGCGGGACGGCTATCCCCGGGAGCTTTCGCCGCCGCACAATCCGGGCATGACCATGACCGGCGCCGGCCTGCTCTGGGTCGGCTGGTATGGCTTCAACGGCGGCAGCGCCCTGGCGGCCAACGCCGACGCCGGCGCGGCCCTGACCGCCACCCACATGGCGGCGGCCTCGGCGGGCCTGGTCTGGGCCCTGATCGAGCACCGCCGCTTCGGCCGGTCCAGCCTGGTGGGCCTGGTCACCGGCGTGGTCGCCGGCCTGGCCACCGTGACCCCGGCCTCGGGCTTCATCAGCCCCTTGGCGGGGCTCTTCCTGGGGGCGCTGGGCAGCTATGTCTGCTTCGAGGCCGTGACCCTGGTAAAGGCCCGGCTGAAGGTCGATGACAGCCTCGATGTCTTCGCGGTCCATGGCGTGGGCGGCATTCTGGGGACCCTGATGCTGGCGGTGCTGGCCCACCCCCTCCTGGGCGGGACCGGCTATGCCGAGGGCGTGACCCTGGCGGGCCAGGCCTGGCGGCAGGGTCTGGGCGTCCTGGTGGTCTGCGCCTGGTCGGCGGGCGCCAGCCTGGTGCTGATCGCCATCGTCCGACGGCTGACGGGCCTGAGGGCCAGCGACGAGGTCATCGACGAGGGCCTCGACCTGGGCGCCCACGGCGAGCGCGCCTACCACATCTCCTGAAGGCGAAGGCGGGCAGCGGCACCGCCGTTGACCCCCTCACCCGGCTTCGCCGGGAGTTACCCCTGATGGGGAGCAATTGGCGTTCTAATTCCTCCCCCCGGGGGGAGGTGGACCGG
>CAIZKE010000276.1 GCA_903933475.1 uncultured Alphaproteobacteria bacterium
GCCGAGTTGTTCGGCTTTGGTCCCCTGTCCTACCGCCGGATTCGCGCCACCCATCTGGGAGCCCCCGATGGCGACCCCTCCGCCGTACTCGACGCCCCGCACGACGCCTCAGATGCGGACCTGAAGGCGGTCTGGCGCCGCCGCATCGCCGACGCCCACCCAGACCGCATCCATGCCCTGGGCCTGCCCGACGAATACCTAGACATCGCCCACGCCAAGTCCGCCGCCCTCAACGCCGCCTACGACTCCATCCGCCGGGAGCGGGCGGAGATCGCCGGGGCGAGGGGGTAGGGCGCCTACCGTTTCAGGCAGTCGCCTGCCTTCCGGCGTCCAGATGGCTGCCCAAGCGCGCCGTGCAGTTTTCGATCCGCGTGATGTTGCACAGGGCCGATCCGAGGCCGAGGACGACAAGGCCGAGGGGCAGGTTCAGCTACCCGTTCCCACCGCGCACGGGACGATCAACTGTCGATTCGAACGCAGGCTGATCCAGGCTGGCAATACCATTGGCCACCATTCTTGTCGGTGCAGCTCTGCCCGCCGGTACCCGATGCACAGCGCCCACCGTCGCGGACAATCTCGCCGGCAGAATTGTAGCTGACGGCTTGGCGGGGCGACCCTCCCGGAATCTTTGTGAGCCTAGGCTTCTGTATGCAGCCACCGAGCATCACCAGCACCGCAACGATCATCATCACGCGTCCGAACATAGATCCCCCTTGATCCCTCGCCTTAACGATGTGCGCTCATTTGCTATCCAAGTGCAATGACCTGCCAATTCAGCCACCCGGGCGATGGGGCGCGGAGTCCGGCTAGGGGAGCGCCGTGCATCCCGAGGGAGCGGCGAGAAGCGGCTGTCATCGTGAAGGACAGGGGGCGGGCGTGAGGCGGCCTGTGGGGTCGGACTTTGCGCCGCAGAAGATCATCGCCATCGCATTGGGGCTTTTGAACACTTCCGTGGGACGATCCCGGGGGTAAGGCGGCGCGTGATGGGCACGGGGGTGTCCCACCCCGGGCCGGGCGAGGGTCTGAAGGGCCAGTTCGTTGTCATGCGCAATCAAGGGGTTTGAACCCAGCCTCAGGATCTGCGGGGTGTTGCGGTGGAGGACGCTGATGAAGCTGATGTCCTTCGGGCCCTGGCCGGTCCGCCCGCCCATCAGGGAGTAGCCCAGGATGTCACCCGGGTCGAAGAACCCGATCACCTTGAGCGGCCGAAGCGCGTCCATCGCGTTCTGAGCGGTCATCGACATGCCGGATTTCTGGGCTTTCCGAGTCTCGGAGTCCTTCGGGGCCCGGCAGTCTGCTGTCAGGAATCCAGGCAGTGACTTGGGGCAGCCCGGCACTGGGGCTTCCCTAGCGGCTGGCGGCCCCGTTCCCGTCACCCCGGGGCTGGTCGCCTGGGGCCCCTTGACCTCTGCGATCCCGAGGAGTGACAGCTGGTTCGCCGCCATGAAGAAGGTATCGGTCGCCTTGCGGGTCGCCACCAGGGCCTTGGTCGGGGTACCCGGGGTCCGATTAGCCTCAATGGGCGTTTTCCCTGAGGACGGCGCGCTCAGAACATCGAAGAGCATCCGGCTGCCCAGGCTGTGCGATATGAACGAGATGCGGGCACCCCTTTCCAGCAGGGAATCGGCACTTTTCTCGTCCAGGCAGTCGGAGGGACTGAGGGAAATTGTGCTGTTGTGCTCGGCCGTCGTGACCGGCCTTCCCGCAGCTTCTCGCAGCATGATGCAGACCGCCGAGGACATTCCCTCCTTCAAGGCCCCGCCGGCCGGACCCAGGTAGGCGGCGACGTCGCTCAGCCCTTCATTCACAATGCTTGTCTTCAGTTCTCGGGTCAGGCTTCCCGCCGTCCATCCGGCGAAACCCGTCTGCAGCCCGGCGAGGTCATGCGCAAGGAAGGGCCGCTGGAGACGCCAGAGGTCGTCGTGCCAAAGATAGCTGTAGACCACCACCCGGCTCACCCCGTCCGCATGAAGGAACCGGTCGACCCGATACTGGCCGAAGTGATCATAGCGGCAGGGCGGCTGTTTTGCGGCGCCACCCTCGCAGGACAGGGCCTCGCCCTCGAAGTCGTGGACCCTGGCGGTCGGCGCATCGTCCCAGGTTGGCTCCACCGGGATCGTCTCCCGGGTGTAGCCTGCCTCCCGCAGGGCGGCGGTGACGGGCTCGATCAGCACCGACTTCGCATCGGTCTTTCCCATGCCGTGGGTATGGAAGATGTAGCGGACCGCAGACGGGCTGGCACCTTCCTGAACTGTGAGGACCCCCGGGAAGACCTGTGGATTCCTCCCATCCACCGTGGTCGGCGGGATGTCGGCCAGGTTCTCCAGGCGCGCATTTCCGGAGCCGGTCGTACATCCGGCGAACACCAAGCTGCTAAGGACCGCGACGGCGGCCAGAGAGATAAGTCGGTCCATCACAGGGCTCCCGAAGTGGACGAAGGGGCGACGGAGGGGCCTGACCCGCACATTGAGGGCGGCAGGCCGCGGACGCGGCAGCTCATGGCGCGTCCGCGGGCTTCGCCATAGGTCGTGACAAGTCTGGCGTGAAATCCGGTCCAGATCCGGGCGGTCTCGCCGGTCGCGGCATCGATGGCGCGGGGGAAGTTGCCTTCGACCGCGCCGCGCGGGGTCGCTCCGACAGGGGGCGTTTCCGGCCCGCTGCGGCTATCCTTGCTCAGGTCGGCATGCCGTGTCCGGCCATGACAGAACAGGGCCTCCGGGAAGAAGACGAAGCAGCCGGACATCAGGCCGGGGGGAGGGGGCTCGTCCCCTTCCGCCGCCAGCCAGTCGATCGGGCCGGAGCCTCCGAGGCCCTGGGGGTTGTGGATCGTGACGTCTCCCGGCTTGACCGGCTGGTCGACCCAGTTGGTGTGGGAATAGAAGTCCTGGGCGGCGTGCAGGGCGCGGCCGAGGTGGAAATCCACGTCGCAGAGTGCGGTGCGAGGGCGCAGGACCCGCCAGGCGCAGTCCTGCATGTCCTGGACGGGCGCGCCTCGGGCGTCGACGAGACCTTCGGCTGCGGCGAGGGCCAGGTTGAGATTTTCCCGAATCCAGTCTCGGCAGGTCTCAAGGGCGGCGGGGTCCCGACCCCTGGGCAAGGTCCCATCGGGGGCCAGGTCGCCGCTGTCGCAGTGGGCGGCGTCGGTAAGGGTCACTGCGGTGATGTCCGGCCGCTTCAGGGCGACCTCCAGGCGGTCCAGGCCACCGGCGGACCAGCAGGCGGTGGGATCCGCCCACCGGCAGGCGAGGGCGGCGTCGGTTATGCGCCGGTGTTCGCTGGCGCCCCCTTCCACGGCGAAGGGAGTGAAGGCCCGGGCAGGCTGCACGGCCAGGGCCAGGGCGAGCCAGGCGGCGAGACTGAAGGCGAGCCAGAGCCAGCGTTCCTGGGGACCTGGCCTCTCCAGCCTCCGCGTCCCGGTCCTTCCAAGCCGTCTTTCCCCACCCATGGCGTGTCTCCCTTCCCTGAATCGCCCCAGCCGGAGCGTGCCGGGCTCTCCCTCCCGTCTCTGGCCGGCGGTGTCCACCCGGGCCGGCGGGGCCCGGTCCGTTATTCACGATCCTTCACGGTTTTTTCCCGCGGACCTCTGCCCGGTGCCCCCTGTCCGGACGGATTCCAGTTGACGACCCCATGGGCGCGCACAACATGCTCCTCAGTCTGGCCCCCGACGGTCTGGCCGTTCCCCCTGCAGAGGCTGTCGATGATCCGTATCGCCAAGAGTTCTGGTGCTTCCTTCCTTCGCGGCCCCAAGGCCGTGCTCGCGGTCCTGGGGGCCGTGGCGGGGCTGTTGCTGGCGGCCGTCGCAGCCCTGTTCGCGGCGGCGACCGTCGTGGTGGTGGCGGTGATCGGGACGACCCTTTTGGGCCTCGCCGCTCTGACGGGACGGCTGCGCCGCCCGCCGGTGCGCGCCGCTTCTGCAACGGGTGCGGCCGGTGAGGTGATCGAGGCCCAGCGGGTGGGCGGCCACGAGTGGGTTGCCTACGGCTGGAGCGACAAGGACGGCCCCGAGCGCTGATTTCCCACCCGGTGACGCTGCGGCGGGGCTTGCCGCCTGCGGGGGGCGCCTCTACCGTCCAAAGCCTCACACAAACGGAGGAAATGGAATGATCGGTGTCATCGCGACCCTGACCGTAGCGGACGGCAAGAACGCAGAGTTCGAAGCCATCTTCACCGAACTGGCCAAGCAGGTGAAGGCCAATGAGCCCGGCTGCCACGCCTACCAGTTGACCCGCAGCCGCACGAACGCGCAGGTCTACAAGGTGCTGGAGCTTTACGCCGACGAGGCGGCCCTGAAGCACCACGGCGGCACGGAATACTTCAAGGCAGCGGGCCCGAAGATGGGTCCCTGCATGGGTGGCCGGCCTGAGATCGAATACCTCGACGGCGTCTGAAACGGAGACGAAAACCATGGACCTGGCCTTCAGCAAGGAGGACCTCGCCTTCCGGGACGAGGTCCGGGCCTTCATCGCAGAAGCCTTCGACGACGACATGCGCGCGCGCTCGGCCCAGTCGAAGAACGCCCATATCGACAAGGCGGGCCAGGTCCGATGGCTTAAGCGGCTGAATGAAAAGGGCTGGATCGCCCCGGACTGGCCAGAGGAATACGGCGGCACGGGCTGGAGCCACAGCCGCAAGTACATCTTCGAGATGGAGATGGCCCTGGCGGGCGCGCCCTCGACCTCGAACATGGGGCTGACCATGTGCGCCCCGGTGGTCATGGCCTTCGGCACGCCCGAGCAGAAGGCCGAGCACCTGCCCAGGAGTCTGTCCACCGACGTCTGGTGGTGCCAGGGCTATTCCGAGCCGGGCTCGGGATCGGACCTGGCCTCCCTGGCGCTCAAGGCCGAGCGGGATGGCGACCACTATGTCCTGAACGGCTCGAAGATCTGGACCACCTACGCCCAGTGGGCGGACTGGATGTTCTGCCTGGTGCGGACCTCGAACGAGGCCATCCGCCAGGTGGGCATCAGCTTCCTGCTGCTGGACATGAAGACGCCGGGCATTTCCATCGTGCCCCTGCCGACCCTGGATGGCCCCGCCCAGGGCGAGCAGGAGATCAACCAGGTCTTCTTCGAGAACGTCCGTGTGCCGGTCTCCAACCGGATCGGCGAAGAGGGCCAGGGCTGGACCTACGCCAAGTATCTGCTGCAGTTCGAGCGGGGAAATCCCTATGCCCCGGGCCTCACCCACCAGCTGGAGAAGGTCAAGCAGATCGCCTCCCTGCAGGCCTCCGACGGCGGCGGCAAGCTGGTCCATGACCCGGCCTTCCGGCGCAAGCTGACCGAGATGCAGATCAAGGTGGACACGCTGAACGCCACCGAGCTGCGGGTCTTCGGCGCCCGGGTCACCGGCGAGACCCTGGGGGCGGTGTCCTCCATGTTCAAGCTGGAGGGCAGCCAGGCCCAGCAGGCCATCACCGAGCTGGCCCTGGAGGCGGCTGGCGTCTACGCCGCGCCCTTCGTGCGTGACACCTGGGCTGAAATCCGGGGCGAGCGCAACGAGCCCCGGGCCGGACCGGACTATGCCGCTACCCTGGCGCCGCACTATTTCAACTACCGCAAGACCTCGATCTATGCGGGGTCAAACGAGATCCAGCACAACATCATGGCCAAGATGGTGCTTGGCCTCTGACGCGGAGGACAGGCGTGTACGAGGGCTTTGAGAAGGCGCTGGAGGCGGCGGTGGCCTCCGGGCGCATCGCCGGTGTCGTGGCGGCCGTAACGGACCGGGACGGCGTGACCTACACCCGCGAGGCGGGGGTGCGGCAGGCCGGTGTGCCGGCGGCCATGACCCAGGATACGATCTTCTGGCTGGCCAGCATGACCAAGGCGGTGGTCTCGGTTGCGGCCCTGCGGGAGGTGGAGGCGGGCCGGCTCAGCCTCGACGGCGACCTGTCGGGCCTCCTGCCCGAATTTGCCGACCTGAAGGTGCTTGAGGGCTTTGGCGAGGATGGCACCCCGCGCCTGCGCCCGGCCCGGCGGGCTCCGACCCTTCGCGATCTCCTGACCCACACCTCGGGCTTTGGCTATGCCTTCCTGAGCGGGGACCTCACCCGATGGCATCGGGTGACCGGGGCCGCCGATCCGAACGGGGGCGCCAGGTCGGCGCATGTCCTGCCCCTGCTGCACGATCCAGGCGAGGCCTGGAGCTACGGGATCGGTATCGATTGGGCGGGCCTGGCCGTGGAGGCCGCCAGCGGCCAGCGCCTGGACGCCTACCTCAACGACCACATCCTCGGCCCCCTGGGCATGACGGACACCGGCTTCGCCCCCGTGGACCCGGAGCGGCGGGCCACCGCCCACCTGCGGGTCGAGGGAACCCTCTTCCCGGCCCCGACTCCCCCTGGCGGAACCGAGGCCGAGGTCCTGTCCGGCGGCGGCGGCCTGCATGGCACGGCGCCAGACTACATCCGTTTCCTGCGCATGCTGCTGAACGGCGGTGCGCTGGACGGCGCCCGGATCCTGCAGCCCGAGACCGTGCGGTCCCTCAGCGAGGTGCAGACGGGATCCCTCAAGGCCGGGGCCTTCAAGACTGCCAACGGCGCCCTGACCACCGACTTCGACCTCTATCCGGACATGCTGACCGGCCATGGCCTCGCTTCCGTTGTCACCCCGGAGGCGACGAAGCAGGGCCGCAGGCCCGGCGCCCTGAACTGGGCGGGAATCTTCAACACCTACTTCTGGGCAGATCCCGAAGCGGGCAAGGCCGGCGTCCTGCTGACCCAGCTCATGCCCTTTGGCGACCCGGACGTCCTTGTCCTGCTGAGGTCTCTGGAGAGGGGCGACTGAGGCGAGCGCCGGTGACCCCCTCCGTCCCGGGGCCTTCGCCCCGGTCCACCTCCCCCTGGGGGGAGGAATTAGGGAGTGATTGCTGGAGGTCCCGGCGGAGCCGGGTGAGGGGGGCAGCTGAGATGCCGTTGACCCCCACCCTCCCGCAGCGCGCGCCACCACCCCCTGGGGGGAGGAATTGGCGTCTGCAGCGCTTCGGGCGGGACTAGCCCGAGATCGC
>CAIZKE010000277.1 GCA_903933475.1 uncultured Alphaproteobacteria bacterium
GCCATCCGGCGCGAGACCTACAAGGGCGTCGACCTTGCGGTCTACCATCACCCCGGCCACCCCTGGAACGTCGAGCGGATGATGGCCGCGATGAAGCGCAGCCTCGACTACTACCAGGCGAACTTCAGCCCCTACCAGTTCCGCCAGGCCCGGATCCTCGAGTTCCCGGGCTATGCGACCTTCGCCCAGGCCTTCGCCAACACCATTCCCTATTCCGAATCCATCGGGTTCACCGCCGACCCGGACAAGCCGGACAAGATCGACTACGCCACCTACGTCACGGCCCACGAGATGGCCCACCAGTGGTGGGCGCACCAGATCGTCGGCGCAGACATGCAGGGGGCCACGGTCCTGTCCGAGACCCTGGCCCAGTACTCCGCCCTGCTGATCATGGAAGAGACCTACGGCCCCGAGGGCATCCGCAAGTTCCTGCGTAACGAGCTCGACGCCTACCTCTCGGCGCGCGGCGGCCAGGCGGTGGAGGAGACGCCCCTGATCCGGGTCGAGAACCAGGGCTACATCCACTATCGCAAGGGGTCCCTGGTCATGTACCTGCTGCGCGACCAGATCGGTGAGGCGAAGGTCAACGCGGCCCTGCGCAGCCTCCTGGCCCGCTACGCCTTCAAGGGCGCGCCCTTCCCCACCTCCCGCGACCTGGTGGACGCCCTGCGCCGCGAGGCCGGCGACGATGCCCGGGCCCAGGCCCTGATCACCGACCTGTTCGAGAAGATCACCCTCTACGACCTCAAGACCGACGCGGCGGAGGCCCGGCGCAGGCCCGACGGGCGCTATGACGTCACCCTGAAGGTCACGGCGCGCAAGCTCTACGCCGATAGCAAGGGCGCCGAGACGCCCTCGCCCCTGGGCGCCGAGACCTTCGACGTCGGCGTCTTCACCGCCGAACCCGGGAAGGCGGGCTTCAGCCGGGCGTCCGTGCAGAGCTTCACCGTGCAGTCCCTGAAGGACGGCGATCAAACCCTGACCCTGACCGTCAACGGCAAGCCCGCCTTCGCCGGGATCGATCCCTACAACAAGCGCATCGACCGGAATTCCGGCGACAACGTCACCCGGGTCAAGGTCGCAGGATAGGCTTGCGCAGCATGAACATTTAAGGAACATTGGAGGGGTCGCCGGAGCCCCGTCATGCCCCCACCCGACCTGCAGGAAGCCCCGCTCTTCGGAGCGGCCACCGACTTGTCGCCGCCCCAGCTTTCGCCGCACGCCGGGCACCGGGCCCGCCTGCGTCACCGCGCCCGCCACGGCGGCCCGGGTGCCCTGCCAGACTACGAGCTGCTCGAACTCCTGCTCTTCCGCTCCCTGCCCCGGGGCGATGTCAAACCCCTGGCCAAGGCCCTGCTGGCGCGTTTCGGCTCCCTCGCCGGGGTCTTCGGCGCACCCCTCGAGGACCTGGTCCGGATGCGCGGTCTCGGCGAGCAGGCGGCCCTGGACCTCAAGCTCGCCCACGAGGCCGCCGTCCGGATCAGCCGCGAGCCCGTCGCCCGGCGCACGGTGATCACCTCCTGGACCCAGCTGTCCGCCTACCTGCGCACCGCCATGGCCCACGAACCGCGCGAGCAGTTCCGCGTGCTCTTCCTCGACCGCCGGAACCAGCTCATTGCCGACGAGGCCATGAACGAAGGCACGGTGGACCACGCCCCCGTCTATCCTCGCGAGGTGGTCCGCAGGGCGCTCGAGCTGTCGGCCAGCGCCCTGATCCTGGCCCACAACCACCCTTCCGGTGATCCCACCCCCTCCCAGGCCGACATCGGCATGACCCGCGAGGTCATCGAGGCCGCCAAGGTCCTGGGTCTGTCGGTCCACGACCACGTCATCGTCGGCCGCGATGGCCTCACCAGCTTCCGGGCCCAGGGACTGATCTGAGGGCGGGTGGCCCACCCATCGGCGTCGGGCTAGAGTGGCATCCGGGCCCGCTTGGCGGAACAGGTAGACGCAACGGACTTAAAATCCGTCGCCATAGGCGTGCCGGTTCGAGTCCGGCAGCGGGCACCATCAAATCTGCGACATTTTGTCGCAGACTTGGGCCTGCATGGTGGCAAGGTCTTAACCTTGCAGGCGCACAAGTCCCCAAAGCCTGCTCGGTGCACATATCCCTGCAGGCTCCCTGGGAGCGGAGCAGAGTGGAGGTCTCCGGCATGTGCAGGCGCGGGCGTCCGGATTGCGAGCGTGTGCCTTGACGGCTTCGACGCCCCGGCTGGAAGACGCCAGCGTCGCCCGCCTCCTGGGCCTCGCCTTCGCCGGGGCGGACCTGGTGTTCGAGATCGACAGCGAAGGGTCCATCACCTTCGCTCTCGGCGCGGCGGAGCGTCTGACCGGGCACCCCGACCAGGACCTCGTCGGACGCGACTGGGCGGCACTGTTCAAGTCGTCCGAGGCCATCCTCCTCGATACCCTCCGGACCACCCTGGGATCCGGGGAGCGTCGCGGGCCCCTCCAGATGGCCCTTGCCGAACGAAAGACGGTCAACGCCCCGGAGTCGGCCTCGCTGTCGGTCTTCCGCCTGCCGCAGCTGGGAACCCGTCTGTCCTGCGCCCTCAGTGCGGGCGGATCCGGCGGAGGTGCCCCCTATCCGCGCGATGGGGACGGCTTTACGCCCGCGGAGTCCTTTTCCGTCGCCGCCGAGTTCCTGCTCAAGGAGGCCGAGAAGGCGGGGCTGGTGCTCACCCTTGATCTCGTCGAGGTGCGGGGCCTTCGGGATCGGCTGTCCCGCCTGAGTCCCGACATGGCCGAGCGCACCCGACGCCAGATCGAGGCGACCCTGAGGGCGGAATCCTACGCCGGAGCCGGCGGCGCCGAACTCAGCGCTGACCGCTTCGCCATCATGCGCCCAGCTGATGCTTCCAACACCCGACTGGTGGAGGGCCTGAGCGCCGCGTCTGGCGGAGGCGCACGCCCCCAGCTTGCCCGGATGGCGCTGGAGGGCGCAGCGTCCAGCCAGAACATGCGCACCATGCGGCTGGCCCTCGACCGCTATATCGAAGCCGGCAGCGACGCGGCGACCTCGGGCTTCCGCGACACCGTGGCGCGGACCCTGAGGGACAGCGACCGGTTCCGCGACATCGTCGCGCGCGGTGCCTTCCAGTTGGCCTACCAGCCCGTCGTCTCCCTCGCGACCGGCGAGCTTCACCACTTCGAGGCCCTGGCCCGGTTCTCCAAGGACACCAGCCCGGCGGAGACCATTCAGCTGGCTGAGGACCTGGAGATGATCCAGGCCTTCGACCTCTCGGTGGTCCGCAGGCTGCTCAGGGAACTGCAGTCCCTGCCAGCGAGCACCCGGATCGCCGCCAATCTGAGTGCACATTCGCTCATGATCGATGGTTTTATCGAGGAGATCCTTGGCCTCGGCGGCGGCGACGACCTGCGGGGCCGGCTGATCCTCGAGATCACCGAGACGCGGCAGCTCCGCGACCTCGACCAGGCGAACGCCCGGATCGCCCGGCTTCGCAATGCCGGCCACGTGGTCTGTCTCGACGACTTCGGAGCCGGCGCAGCCTCCTTGGACTACCTGCGCCGGCTGGAGGTGGACTTCATCAAGATCGATGGCCGATACATCCAGTCCATGACCGAGGGTTCCCGCGACGCCCTGCTGGTCAAGCACCTGGTGGCCCTGTGCAACGACCTTGGGGTGGCGACCATCGCCGAGATGATCGAGACCGAGCCGGTGGCGCGCCTCGCCCTCGACCTCGGGGTCCAGCTGGGCCAGGGCTGGGTCTTTTCCAAGCCCCTGGAAAAACCCAGGTGGAAGCCGCCGGGACCTGCGGCAGCGCCAGCCCGGACCCGCCCGGGCTCGAGTGAGTACTGGGGCTGAAGGCGGCCGTTGCCAGATCCCGCCACCCGGGTGCATGGAGACCCGATGACACCGGTCCTGCTTTGGTTCCGGCGCGACCTGCGCCTGTTCGACAATCCCGCCCTGTCGGCGGCCCTCTCTGACGCCGCTTCAGGCCGCGGACTCCTGCCGGTCTTCATCCTCGACCCCGGTCCCGACATCCGGCCGCCCGGCGAAGCCTCGCTGTGGTGGCTAAATCGCTCCCTCGCGGTCCTGGCCGCTGACCTTGAGGCCCGGGGATCGCGCCTCATCCTGAGGCGCGGAGACCCCGCCGTGGTCCTTCCTGCCCTCGCCGCCGAGACTGGCGCCCGGATCGTCCACTGGAACGACCTCTTCGACCCGGGGCTCGCAGCCCGCGACGATCGTCTCGCCGCCGGGCTCGAGGCGGACGGCATCAAGGTCGGGCGCTGGAACGGTGGCCACCTGCTGCGCCCCGACCAGGTCCGGACCCGCACGGGCGGGGCCTTCGGGGTCTTCACGCCCTTCTGGCGTGCCGCCCGCCCGCAGATCGCACCGCCGGCGCGCACCGAGGCGCCCGCCAGGCTGCCGGCGCCCGAGGCCTGGCCCGCCTCGGAGACCCTTGGCTCCTGGAGCCTGCACCCCACGTCCCCGGACTGGTCGAAGGGCTTCTCTGACTGGAGCCCGGGGGAGGCGGGTGCCCGCACCCGGCTGGGCGCCTTCCTGTCCGGCGGGCTCGCTGGCTATGGCCGGGCGCGGGACTTCCCGGCAGAACCTGGCGCCTCGCGGCTGTCTGCGCACCTGCACTTCGGGGAGATCAGCCCCTTCGCCCTCTGGCGCGGTGCCCTCACGGCGGTCGAGCGGGGGGCGGCACCCGAGGCCGACGCCGAGAAATTCCTCGCCGAGCTCGGCTGGCGCGAGTTCAACGCCCAGATCAGCGCCCGCGGCGCGGACCTGGCGAAGTCCAGCTTCGATCCCCGCTTCGAGGCCTTTCAATGGGCGCAGGACCCGGCGGGTCTCACGGCCTGGCGCCAGGGCCTGACGGGCTATCCCATCGTCGATGCGGGCATGCGGGAGCTTTGGACCACCGGGTGGATGCACAACCGGGTCCGGATGATCTGCGCCTCCTTCCTGGCCAAGCACCTCCTGGTCGACTGGCGGCAGGGTGAGGCCTGGTTCTGGGACACCCTGGTAGACGCCGACCATGCCTCGAACGCGGGTAACTGGCAGTGGGTGGCCGGCTGCGGTGCGGATGCGGCACCCTATTTCCGCATCTTCAGCCCCATGGCCCAGGGTGCCCGGTTCGACCCGGACGGGCGATATGTCCGCCGCTGGGTCCCCGAGATCGCCCGCCTTCCCGACAAATGGCTTCACGCCCCCTGGACGGCCCCGCCCATGGTCCTGGAGGCGTCAGGCCTGCGGCTCGACCGGGACTACCCTGCGCCGATCGTCGACCACGAGTTTGCCCGGGCCCGGGCGCTTGAGGCTTACGCGCGGCTCCGGGGCCGATAGACTGAACCCCTCAACTGGAGAGTCCAAAATGCTTGGTTACGTCACGCTTGGTGCCAACGACTTCGAACGCGCCAAGACCTTCTACCGAAAGACCCTCGAACCCCTCGGCGCCCGAACGGCCATGTCCGGCGAGCGGATGGAGCTCTACTCCAACGGGACCGGGGCCATGATTGGCGTCTGTATTCCCTACGACAAGGAAGCCGCGAGCCCTGGCAACGGAGTCATGCCCGCGATCTCCGCTCCAAGCCGGGAGGTCGTGGACCAGGTCCACGCCGCGGCCCTGGCCAATGGCGGCGTCTGCGAGGGTCCGCCCGGCGAGCGCATGCCCACCTTCTACGGCGCCTATTTCCGGGACACCGAGGGCAACAAGGTCTGCGTCTACAAGATGGGCTGACCGGGGCGGGCGGCGGGCCCTGGGGATCAGGTCTCCAGGCGCCCTGCCGCCTCCCACTCCAGGAAGTCCGGCCAATTCAGGAGCCGGTCCAGATAGTCCTCCAGTTCCGGCGAGCCCGCGTCGATCGCGTAGGTCCGGAACCGGCTCGCCACCGGCGCAAAGAAGGCGTCGGCGATCGACCAGTCTCCCAGCAGAAAGGGCCCGCCGCTGCGGCCCAGGAGGTCGCTCCAGAGCCCGCGCACCCGGGTGATGTCGGCAAGGGCGTCCCCCGAAAGCTCCGTTGGCGCGGGCTCCCGGGCGAGGTCCATGGGACATTCAAGGCGCAGGGCGCGGAAGCCAGCGTGCATCTCGCTGGCGGCGGCCCGGCCCAGCGCCCGGAGGGCCGGATCTTCGGGCCACAGCTTCGCCCCGGGAAAGGCCTCGGCCAGGTACTCGCAGATCGCCAGGGACTCCGGGATCACGAGGGTGCCCGTCTTCAGGGCCGGCACCCGGCCAGAGGGCGAATGCGGCAGGATCTGCGCGCGGGTCTGGCCCTCGGCCTGGTAGAGGCGGATCAGGCGCTCGTGGAAGGGCGCGCCAGTGCGCCTGAGCGCCAGCCAGGGCCGCAGCGACCAGCTCGACCACCGCTTTGATCCGATCACCAGTTCCAGCATTTCCAGCTCCCGTGCCGGGGCGGCCCGTCCACCCCGGGATTGAAACGCGTACTTGCCCCCGGGCGGCAGCGGCGTCCAGACAGGTTGCAACTCGTACAATCACCGCCCGCTGGGTCCCGGGCGGGTTTCAATTGAAAGTTAACGCTGCGCGCGCAATCTGGACATGCGGAGCAAAGAATCGCCCCGCGGGAGAGAGCGACATGTCGACCCGCAAGTCCGGCTTCACGCGTTACAGCTCTGATCACTTCGAGCCCCAGGAGGACATGGACCTCGCCGGCCAGCGTCGCCTGCGCGGACAGCTCGAGCATATCGACTACACGGTGTTCGCCTCGAACCGCGAGGTCATCCACACCACTCTCGGAAGCGCAGACTCCGAGAAGTTCCAGAGGCTCGCCGTCGCAGCGGCCCTGGCCCGGGCCCAGTGGGTCAAGGAAGCCCTGGACATGGCCGAGCATCCCACCGGGTTCGAAACCCGCCAGGTGATGCGCCTCGCCGAGCTGCGCAGCCGCTACGAAGAGCTGTCCAGCGCCTACGAAGCCCTGCGCCGCATGGTCGAGCGCGGCTACATCACCTACACGACATCGGCGACCTGACGGTCGACAGCCCTTCGGACTTGTGAGGGCCGGCCAACCCGGTCCAATCTCCGGGTCACAGCTATCTCCGGAGTCCCCCATGTCGCTCAGCCGCTCACTCAAGGGGTCCATCGCCCTCGTCACCGGGGCGGGTTCCGGCATGGGCCGTGCCACCGCTGAGATCTTTGGCGCCGAGGGTGCCCATGTCGCCGTTACCGACTTCAATGCCGGGACAGCGGAAGCAACGGCGGAGGCCATCCGGCAGGCCGGTGGATCCGCCCAGGCCTGGGCCCTGGATGTGTCCGACGCCGATCAGGTCCGCACCGTCGTGGCCGCCGTCGCCGACCAGTTCGGCGGGCTGGACATCCTGGTCAACAATGCGGGCATCTCGGCCTTCAGCCCTATCGACTCCCCGGATTACGATGCCGTCTGGGCGAAGTCCCTGGCGGTCATGCTCACTGCCCACCAGGTGACCATCCGCGCCGCCCTGCCCTGGCTCCGTCGGTCAAAGGCTCCGCGGATCGTCAACATCGCCTCGACGGAGGCCCTGGGTGCCACCAGCCGTGACAGCCCCTACGCCGCCGCCAAGGCAGGCGTCACCGGGCTGACCCGGGCCCTGGCGGTCGAACTGGGCAAGGAGGGGATCACGGTGAACTGCGTCTGTCCCGGCCCCATCCTCACCGGGATGACCGACCGGATACCCGACGCGGACCGGGCCACCTACGCCAGGCGCCGGACCGCCCTCGGCCGCTACGGCGACCCGGCCGAGGTCGGCCACATGACCGTAAGCCTCTGCCTCCCCGCCGCCAGTTTCATTACCGGCGTCACCATCCCTGTGGATGGCGGCCTGATGGCGCGTAACGCCTGAACCCCAGAAACAGAAAAGCCCCGGGTTCTGGAACCCGGGGCCCTCCGTCGATGGAGATCGCCAGCCACCCGAAGGCGGCTGGCGTCCTCACCTTATTTCACGCTGACTTCGACGCGCCGGGCTTCCTTGAGGTCGCCGCCGCCATCGGTCGAGATCGGCTTGACCAGGTCGATACGGTCCGCAGCGACGCCAGCAGCCACGAGGACGGCCTGGACGGTCTGGGCCCGGGACTTGGCCAGGTCCTGGTTACGTTGCACCGTTCCGGTCGGGTCATGGTAGCCGGTCACGACGGCGCGGGCCGTCGGGTTGGCCGCCAGCCAGGCGACGATCGGATCCAGGAGCGGGGTGCCCTCGGCGATCGTCTTGGAGACATCGACGTCGAAATACAGACGCGCGATGGGCGGGGTCGAAGCTTCGACGACAGGAGCCGCAGCGACCGCAGCCACTGCAGGGGCCGCAACCGGAGCGGCAGCCGCACAGCACCCAGCCGGGGTGGCGAGCTTCGTAAGCCAGAGAATGGCCAGAAGCAGGGCCAGAAGGGCCGCACCGATCTTGTGCAGACGGTTCCAGGCGGAGAGGGAGTTGTTGTCAGACATGGGTCAATTCTCCTTCAATCAGCGCCGAACGCCGGCGTCGAGGCGTTCCTGCAGATTGCGCAGGTCCTGCCAGCGGTTTTGCGCCGCGAGGCCAGCCTGTTCGGGCCAGGTCTCAGGGTTGGCGATGTCATAGGCAGGCCCGCCCTTATTGAGGATGGCCTTCAGGGCCGCCTGGCTGGCCGCGGCCAGCAGGGCGAAGGTGCCCACGCCATTGGAGCGCAGGAGGTGGGCGATCTTCGGACCCACGCCCTCGATGATTTCGAGGTTGTCAGCACCGCTGACCACGAAACCCGCGGCCTTGGCCGCAGCATGGTCGATACCCGGGGCGGAAGCGACCGCGCCGCCGGAGAGCCGGCCACGGCCAAGCAGCCAGCTGGCCAGCCAGCCGAGGAGGCCGCCGAGCAGCAGCCACCAGAGGTTGCAGAGGATGAGATTAATCATGAAGCCTTCCCAGTTTCAGAGGTCAGAGAGTTTACTAAGCAATAACTATGATCTCGGGGCAACCCACTCTGTCAGATCGCCCCTCCGTCGCCCCCCCTGTGCGGGCGGGGTTTTCGACCCCTCGCCCCCATACAGCCGGACCGACCTCTCCAAAATATCAGCTTTAACAGGTGATAAGCATAAAACTTCTAGGACACTCCCGTCAGGCGGCCTCTGTGACCCGTCGGTCCACCCGCGCGTTCGGGAAGATGCGAAGGAAGTTCTCCGCATAGAACTTGTCGCGCACGATCGCCGGCCGCTCGCCGAGGGAGGCCTCGAAGCGGCCGATCGGGTTCCGGCCACCCTCGATGTGGGGATAGTCGCTCGAGAACAGGTAGAGGTCCTCGTTCGACTGGTCGATGAAGTTGCCGACCTCCTCGAAGACGAAGGGGGTGAAGGCCAGCTGCTGGGTGATCTGCTCGGAAGGCGTCCGGTTCAGGCCCTGCAGGTTGGCGTCGTTCCGGCTCCAGTGCTTCACCACCCAGTCCAGGCGGCGCAGAAGCTCGGGAACCCAGCCGGCGCCCAGCTCCACGGCCGCGCCCTTCAGGCCCGGGTTGCGGTGCAGGACACCGTCCAGGATCATCATGGTCAGGAACTGCTCGGGCCCCTCGTGCAGGACGGCCACGTCCTTGGTGCGCAGGTTCTCGCCCCCGCCCAGCCAGTCCTTGGTCGGCGCCCGCCCGTTGTTCATCCAGGCCTTGGCCAGCTGCAGGGGGGCGCCGCCCACGTGCAGGACGAAGGGGACGCCGGCCTCGGCCAGCTTCGCCCAGAAGGGGTCGAAGTCGATGTGCCCCGGAGAGCGGTCGAGGGGCGCCCGGTGCGGCACCCAAACCGCCTTCAGGTTGCTGGCCAGCACGAAGTCCAGCTCCTTCAGGGCCAGCTCCGGGTCGTCCAGCGGAATGGCGGCAACGCCCATCAGCCGGTCATCGGCGGCGCAGAAGTCGATCATGTGCCGGTTGTGCGCCCGGGTCGCGCCATAGCGCAGCCGGCTCTCCAGCTTGGTCGACGGCGAGAAGGGCATGCGCAGGCTGTGGGTCGCGAAGACCAGCTGCTTGCGGAAGCCCAGCAGGTCCATGGCGGTGCGCCGGTCGCCGGGATTGAAGGCCCCCAGGGCCTGGATCTCCTTGGACTTCTCGATCAGGGCGTCACCCAGGGCCACCTGGGCCGCCACGTGCTCGGGGCTGTGCGTTCCGCCCTGGTCCATGATCACCGCCACCTCCTCGTCGGTGACGATGGAGGCCGAGTAGGACACCTCGGGGATCTCGTCCCTCAGGCTGGGGTCGGCATAGCGCTTCAGGAAGTCCGGCAGCTCCATGATATGGCTGTCGGCGTCATAGATGTCGCGGTCCGCAGGCGCGTAGGCCATGGTCGTCTCCTCCTGGAATGTCGTTTCTTGCCGAAGACTATGCGGCGGCGACGGCGCGGCGGCAAGGCGGGGGCTCACAACCCCAGCACCGCCTTGGCCATGATGTTGCGCTGGATCTCGTTGGTGCCGGCATAGATCGAGCCGGCCCGGTCGTTGAAGTACTTGGGCGCGGCGATCCAGGCGTGGGGCGGGCCGGCCAGGAAGTTGTCGGCGGGGGGCGCAAAGCCCGGGGTCGGGCCACCGAGGGCGCCGCCGTGCGGCTGCCAGGGGGCGGCGTAGACGCCGGCGGCCTCGACGGACAGCTCGGTCAGGCACTGGCTGAGCTCGGTGGAGACCGTCTTCATCAGCGAGCTTTCCGCCCCCGGCGCCTCGCCGTTGGACAGGCGCGACATGACCCGCAGCTCGATGGCCTCCAGGGCGGCGATGTCGATCCCGGCCTGGGCCAGGCGGGCGGCGTAGCCGGCCTCGTCGATGAGGCGAAGGCCGTCCTCGTTCGGAGCGCGGGCGATGTCCGCCAGGCGCTCCAGGCGCACGCCCAGGCCCGGCGCGGCGGCCGAGCCGCCCCGCTCGAACTGCATGAGGTACTTGGCGACGGTCCAGCCCTCGCCCACCCGGCCGACCACATTGGCCTTGGGCACCCGCACGTCGGTGAAGAAGACGTCGTTCTGGATGTGCTCGCCCGACAGCATGAGGATGGGCTTCACCTCGACGCCGGGCGTGGTCATGTCGATGAGCAGGAAGGTGATGCCCTGCTGGGGAATGGCCTCGCGGCTCGTGCGGACCAGGCAGAAGATCCAGTTCGCCTCATGGGCGTGGGTGGTCCACAGCTTGTGGCCGTTGCAGACGAAGTCGTCCCCGTCCTCCACCGCGCTCATCTGCAGGGAGGCGAGGTCCGAGCCGGAGCCGGGCTCCGAATAGCCCTGGCACCAGAAGTGCTCGCCCGAGAGCATGGGCGGCAGGAAGCGGTCCTGCTGGGCCTTCGTCCCGTGGCCGATCAGCACGGGGCCGCACATGCCGATGCCCATGGGCGAGACGGGCGGGGCGCCGGCCAGGGCCGCCTCCCGCGCCCAGATGTAGCGCTGCACCACCGACCAGCCGGCGCCGCCGAACGCCCGAGGCCAGGCGGGGGCGACCCAGCCGCGGGCATGCAGCTTCCTCTGCCAGGCCATGCCGGTGGCGTGGTCGGCGTAGACGCTGGTCATGGCCCGCCCCTTGGCGCGCAGGGCCGGCGTCAGCTCCGTGTCGAGAAAGGCGAGGACCTCGTCCCGGAAGGCGCGGTCTGCGTCACTCCAGGCGAGGTCCAAGGGTCTTACATCCGCTCGATGATGATGGCCGGAGCCATGCCACCCGCGGCGCACATGGTGACCAGGCCGCGCTTGAGGTCGCGCCGCTCCAGCTCGTCAAGCACGGTGCCGATCAGCATCGAGCCGGTGGCACCGATCGGGTGGCCAAGCGCCATGGCGCCGCCGTTCACATTGACCTTGTCGCGGTCGAGCTTGAGGTCGCGGATGAACTTCTCGGCGACGACGGCGAAGGCCTCGTTGATTTCCCACAGGTCGATGTCGTCCACCGTCAGGCCGGCCTTCTTCAGCACCTTGAGGGCAGCGGGAACCGGGGCGTTCAGCATCAGGGTCGGGCTGTCGCCCATATTGGCCATGGCGATGACGCGGGCGCGGGGCTTCAGGCCGTTCCGGCGGGCATAGTCCGGGGAGGCGAGCAGGACGGCGGCGGCGCCGTCGACCACGCCCGACGAATTCCCGGCATGGTGGACGTGGGTGATCTTCAGGTCCGGATAGACCCGCTGGATCAGGCCGGCCAGGGTGGTGCCGTCCTTGTCCATGGGCACGTTGGCCATGGCCTCGAAGGAGGCCTTCAGCGAGGCCAGGCCCTCACGGGTGGTCTCGGGACGGGGGAACTCCTCGTGGTCGAGGGCCACCGAGCCGTCCTCGTTCAGGACCGGCACCAGCGAGCGGCTGAAGCGGCCTTCCTTGATCGCCTGGGCGGCGCGCTGCTGGCTGACATAGGCCAGTTCATCCAGGGCTTCGCGGGGAATGTTCTCCAGCGTCGCAATGGCGTCGGCGCAGATGCCCTGGTGCGACTGCGGGTGCAGCTTGCGCAGGTGGGCGTTGCCGGCGTCCATAAGGGCCGGACCGTCGAAGAAGGCGGCGGCCTGCGGGGCGCTGGAGGCGGTGTAGGACATCATCTCCGTCCCGCCGGCGATGATCAGGTCTTCCATGCCCGCCATGATCTGGGCGGCGGCCAGGTTCACCGTGGTGATGCCCGAGCCGCAGAAGCGGTCCAGGGTCATGCCGCTGGCGCGGACGTCGAAGCCGGCGTCGAGGGCGGCCATGCGGCCCAGGTCGTTGCCCTGCTTGCCGCGCTGGGACGAGGTGCCCCAGATCACGTCGTCGACTTCGGCGGTCTTGAGGTCATTGCGCTGGGCGATGCCCTTCAGGACGGTGGCGGCCAGGTGCTGCGGGTGGAAGTCCGCCAGGGCGCCCTTGCCCACCTTGCCAATACCCCGCGGCGTGCGCGCCGCGTCGATGATCCAGGCTTCACCCATCTTGCGTCTCCCGTTCCTTGCCGCCGTCCTGCGGCGATGAGGAACTATCTTGACCGGCAGACCCCGGGTCAGGGAAGCCCCTTTCGTTGGATTTGCGTAGGGGGCCGGGCGCGCTAGAAGGGGGCCATGACCGACACCCCCGCCGCCGACACGCCCCCCGACCGCCTCTGCGTCGACCCCGACAGCCCCTGGCACGACGCCGCTGCACTCGCCCGCGGGGTCGGGGTGCGCTTCAAGGGGGCCGAGAAGACCAATGTCGAGGAGTACTGCATCTCCGAGGGCTGGGTCCGCCTGGCCGTGGGCAAGACGGTGGACCGGCGCGGCAAGTCGATGACCATGCTGCTCAAGGGTCCCGTCGAATCCTGGTTCGAGAGCTGAGGCCGTGACGGCGGCCGGGCCCTTCGATCCCACCCGCCGGGGGGTGGTCGCCGGGGCCGCGGCGAGCCCCCTCCTCGCCACGCCCGCCATGGCCGCACCGGACCTGATCTCGATCCGCACCGACCTCGAGGCCTGGGTCGCCATGGGCGGCAAGGCCTCGGGTGGACCCGGCGATACGGACTCCGGCGCCTGGATGGAGAGCCGGCTGCGGCTGTTCGGCTACCGCACCCGGAGGCAGGCCTTCGAGGCGCCGTTCAGCGACCTGCGCACCGCCGCCCTGACGTTCGGGAAGGGGTCCGTGAAGGGGTTGGCCCAGGGTCCCGCGAGGGTCACGGGACCGGAGGGGGTCTCCGGCCCGCTGACGCTAGGGCGCCCGGTCGCCCCTGCGGTCGGCGCCCTGGTCGTCGCCGAACTGCCCTCCCGGCGCTGGTCCAGCGTCCGCCAGCCCGAGCTCCGCACCCTGGCCGATGAGGTCCGGGCCTCCGGCGCCGCCGGCCTCATCCTCGTCACCCACGGCCCGACCGGCGAGGCCATCGCCCTGAACGCCCCCGCCGGGGGTCCGCCCTTCGGGGTCCCGACCCTGGTCCTGGCGCCGAAGGACGCCGGTCCCGTCCTCGCCGCCGCCCGGGAGGGGCAGACGGCGCGACTGGTGATCGATGGCGCCGCCGGCCATCGGCCCGCCTTCAACCTCATCGGGCGGATCGACCGCGGGGCCGGGCGGACGGTGGTCCTGTCGACGCCGCGCTCGGGCTGGTTCACCTGCGCCGGGGAGCGGGGGCCGGGGATCGCCCTCTGGATGGCCCTCCTGCCCTGGATGGCGAAGACCCTGACCCGCCACGACATCGTCGTCGTCACCGCCAGCGGTCACGAGTACGAAAATCTCGGCGCAGAGGCCTTCCTGCACCGGGAAGCGCCGGACCCGAAGCGGACGGCCCTTTGGGTCCACCTGGGCGCGGGCATCGCTGCCCGGGACTGGAAGGAAACGCCTCAGGGCCTTGCGCCCCTGGACCGCCCCGACCCGGCGCGCGTACTGATGGGATCAGCCCATCTCGTTGATATGCTGAAGCAAAGCTTTGCAGGCGAGGCCGGCCTCGAGGCCCCCCTCCCCGCCGGCCCGGCCGCCGCGGGCGAACTGGCCGAGATCCTGAAGGCCGGCTACCCCGCCGCCTTCGGCGTCTTCGGAGGGCACCGGTTCCACCACACCACCCTCGACGACGCCCGCTGCCTCGACCCCGCCTTCGTGGAGCGCCTGCTCCCCCGCTTCCAGGCCGCCATCCTGAAGGCCCTCGGCGAGGCCTGACTTCCCCTTGCCTGCCCCCCCTTGATTGACCGGGGGTCAGGCCGCATCAATTGCAGGTGAGACAGAGGGGCGTGGCCCCCGGGGAGGACGCATGACCTACGAGACCCTGCTCTGGGAACAGGACGGCCC
>CAIZKE010000278.1 GCA_903933475.1 uncultured Alphaproteobacteria bacterium
CCCACGACTGCCTGTTCGAGTACGGGCGGATGAAGGCGGGCGAAATCGTCCTGGTCCAGGCTGGCGCCTCTGGCGTCGGCGTCGCCGCCATCCAGCTGGCCCGCCGGGCCGGCGCGAAGATGATCCTGGCCACCGCCAGCTCCGACGCGCGCCTTGAGCGCCTGAAGCCCCTGGGGATGGACGCCGGCATCAACTACCGCGAGCACGAGGTGCCCCGGGAGGTCCGTCGCCTGACCGACAACCACGGCGCTGACGTGGTGGTGGACTCCGTCGGCGGCTCGACCCTGCAGGGCTCGATCAACGCCCTGGCCTATCGCGGCCGCGTCTCCATGGTCGGCGCCGCCGGGCGCGAGCCCATGGTGGTGGACGTCGGCTCCATGATGGGGGGTAACCGCAGCCTTTCCGGCGTCTTCCTGGGTGCCGAGATCATGACCGACCGGGTCCATGACATGATCCAGGGCCTGATCGACGACGCTGCCCAGGGCCAGCTGGAGGTGGTGATCGACCGGACCTTCCCCCTGTCCGAGGCCGCCGCCGCCCACGCCTATATCGAGAGCCGCGCCGCCGTCGGCCGCGTCGTCCTGGTCCCCTGAGGCGAGGTCAGCCATGCCCTTTGCAACGAACGGCGACGTCCGGATCTGCTGGGAGAGCTTCGGCGATCCCGCGGCCCCCGCCATCCTGCTGGTCAACGGCCTCGGCTCGCAGATGACCCGCTGGCCGGAGGCCTTTTGTGAGGTCCTCACCGGCAAGGGCTACCGGGCCCTCAGATTCGACAACCGGGACACCGGCCTGTCCTCTTGGTTCGATGCGGCCGGCATCTATACCCTCGAGGACATGGCCGCCGACGCCATGGCCGTGCTGGACGCCGCCGGGGTTCAGGCCGCCCATGTGGCGGGGGTGTCCATGGGCGGCATGATCAGCCAGGTCATCGCCGCCGATCATGCACACCGGACCCTGTCCCTGACCTCCATCATGTCCACCTCCTCGGCGCCGGGCCTGCCCCAGGCGACCCCCCGGGCCATGGCGGTGCTGACCCAGCCGACGCCGGACTTCCGGACGGACCCGGACGCCCATATCGCCGCCGCCGTGGAGAACGCCCTGGTGATCGGCAGCCCCGCCTATCCCTGGCCCAAGGGCGACCTAGCCGTACGGGCGCGGGCGGAGGCCGAGCGGGCCTGGAACCCCACCGGGTCCGGCCGCCAGATGCGGGCCGTCGGCGCCACGGGCGACCGCTCAGAGCGCCTGGCCCGGATCACCGCCCCCACCGTCGTCCTGCACGGGGCGGACGACCCCCTGCTGCCGGCGGACGGCGGCCGGGACACCGCCGCCAAGATTCCCGGGGCGGAACTCCGGATCATCGAGGGCATGGGCCACGACCTGCCCCCCGCCTTGTTCGGCATTGTCGCCGACGCCATCCTCGCCGCCGCCGCACGCGCCGGCTGACCTCTTCAAGGAGCCTGACCCATGGCACGTCTTTCCGGAAAAACCGTCATCATCACCGGCGCCGGCTCGGGTATCGGCCGGGCCGCCTCCCTGCTCTTCGCCGCCGAGGGCGCGAAGCTGGTCATCGCCGACAAGTTCGATACCGTTGAGGAGACCGCCCGCCAGGTGCGCGAGGCGGGCGGGACCGCCCTGGCCCTGACCGGCGACGCCGGTGAGGAGGCCTTCGTCTCGGCCCTGGTGGACCGGGCGGTGGCCGAGCACGGCGTCCTGGACGCCATCTGGGCCAATGCCGGCATTTCGGGCGGCGCCACGCCGCGGGAGGAGCAGGACGCCGCCCACTGGGCCGAGGTCCTGCGGGTCAACCTGATCGGGCCCTTCCTGGCGGTGAAGCACGCCAGCCGGGTCATGGTCCCCCGGGGCCAGGGCTCCATCGTCATGACCGCCTCGGTGGCCGGCATCCGCTCGGGCGCCGGCGGCCTGCCCTATTCGGCCTCCAAGGCCGGGGTGATCAACCTGGCCCAGACGGCGGCCAACGAACTCTACGGCACCGGCGTGCGCGTCAACGCCATCTGCCCCGGCCTGATCGAGACCGGCATGACCAAGCCCATCTTCGACGGCGCCCGGGCCCGGGGGAACGAGGGCAAGATCGGCCAGCTCAACCCCCTGGCCCGCTATGGCGTGCCCTCGGAGATCGCCCATGCCGGCCTCTTCCTGGCCTCGGACGATGCGTCCTACGTGAACGGCCAGGCCATCGCCGTCGACGGCGGCCTGTCCTCGTCGCATCCTGTGGTGCGTCGGCGCTAGGGGTTGAACCGGCCAGGGTAGCGGTGAGGCGGTCCTCGGCGGCTCGGCTGACCCCCTCAGTCGGCGTCGCCGACAGCTCCCCCTTGGGGGAGCAATGGCTCCCCAAGTCCTCCCCCAAGGGAGAGGTGGACCGCGAAGCGGGACGGAGGGGGTCAACGGCGGCTCCGCTGGCGCCCTCCGGGCGACGCCAGGCGATCCGGTCCTGCAGGCCCAGAACCCGGACGCGGGGGCCCGGACTGGTCAGGCGGCGTGCACAGGGCTAGAACCGGGCTTGCTTAGCCTTTTGCCCGCAGGGACCCATGGCCGGACATTCCAAGTTCAAGAACATCATGCACCGCAAGGGCCGCGCCGACGCCCAGCGGTCCAAGCTGTTCTCCAAGCTCTCGCGGGAGATCACCGTCGCCGCCAAGTCCGGCATGCCCGACCCGGCCATGAACCCGCGCCTGCGCCTGGCCGTGGCCAACGCCCGGGCCGAGTCCATGCCCAAGGACAATATCGAGCGGGCGATCAAGAAGGCCTCGGGCACCGACGCCGCCTACGAGGAGATCCGCTATGAGGGCTTTGGCCCCGGCGGTGTGGGCCTCATCGTCGAGGTGCTGACCGACAACCGCAACCGGGCAGCGGCCAATGTCCGCTCGCTGTTCTCCAAGCACGGCGGCAACCTGGGCGAGACCGGCTCGGTCGCCTTCATGTTCGACCGGGCGGGGCGCATCGTCTATCCGGCTTCGGCCGGGGGCGAGGAGGCGATGATGGAGGCCGCCATCGAGACCGGGGCCGACGACGTGGAGTCCGACGAGGACGAGCACGTCGTCTTCGCCGCCTTCGAGGCCCTGAATGAGGTTGCGGCGGCCCTGGAAGCGGCCCTTGGCCCGGCCAAGTCCACGGGCCTGGCCTGGCGGCCCAAGAGCCTGACCCCGGTGGAGGGCGACGCCGTCGGAACCCTGCTCAAGCTCATCGACGGCCTCGAGGACGACGACGACGTCCAGACCGTCTGGGGCAATTACGACATCTCCGACGCCGACCTCGAAGCCTTCGGGGCCTGACGGAGTCCGGTTCTCTATGGCCCGCACCGCGACTTCCCGGGGAAACCCGGCCGGACTGATCCTCCTGGCCTGCCTGGCCACGGCACTGGCCATGACCCTGACGGACTGGCCGCCCCTGACCTTCCTGTTCGTCATGCTGGGCTGGGTGCTGGCGGTGGGCGTGCATGAGTTCGGCCACGCCTGGGTGGCCTGGCTGGGCGGCGATCATACGGTAGAGGACAAGGGCTACCTCACCTTCGACCCCCGGAAATACGCGGACCTCCAGACCACCCTGATCTGGCCCCTGATCGCCCTGGCCCTGGGCGGCATCGGCTTCCCCGGCGGGGCCGTCTGGCTGAGGGAGGACCTGATGCGCGGCCCCCTCTGGCGCTCGGCGGCCTCCCTGGCCGGGCCCGTCGGCTCCTTCCTCGTCCTGGTGGTCCTGGTCCTGGTCCTCGCCCTCCTGCCGGTCGGCCCGGAGTCCGAGACCCTTGCTGCGGCCGTGGCCTTCCTCGCCTTCCTCCAGGCGACCGCCGTGGTGCTGAACCTCCTGCCGGTGCCCGGCTTTGACGGCTTTGGCGTCCTGCGTCCCTTCCTGCCCGCCGGGGTCCGGGCTGCTGCCGCGCGGATCGAGCCAGTCGCCCCCCTGATCGCCCTGGCGGTCCTGCTGCTCCTGCCCGGCGCCTCGTCGGTGATCTTCGGCCTGGCCCTCAGCCTGGCCCAGGCCGTGGGCCTGTCGCCCCCCCAGGTCTTCCAGGGACTTGAAGACTTCCGTTTCTGGGCCCGACTGGGCGCATGAGGCCGGATCCGGCCATCGATGCCCTGGCCGGGCGGCTGGTCGCAGCCCGCCCTGACGGCCGGACCCTGGTGACCGGCCTGACCGGCGCGGTCTCCGCCGGCAAGAGCACCCTGGCCGCCCAGCTGGCCGAGCGCCTATCCGACCAGGGGCTTTCCGTGGAGGTGATCTCCACCGACGGCTTCCTGAAGCCCAACGCCGTCCTGGCCGCCGAGGGCGCCCTGGACCTCAAGGGCTGGCCCCACACCTTCGACACCCCGGCCCTGCTCTCGACCCTGGCGGCCCTCCCCTCAGGCCCCGTGCAGGTCCCGGTCCACTCCCACGTCACCTACGATATCGACCCGGCCCTGGCCCGGCGCATCGACCGGCCCGACATCCTGATCGCCGAGGGGCTGAACCTTCACTTCCGCGCCGAGACCCCGGCGCCCACCGACCCCCTCGACCTCCTCCTCTACCTCGACGCCGAAGAGGCCGACCTGGAGGCCTGGTACGTGGCCCGGTTCCTGGGCTTCTGGGAAGCGGCCGAGCACGACCCGGCCTCCTTCTACGCCCGCTTCCGGGGCATGGACCGCGAGGCCGTGGCCGACCTCGCCCGCCGGGTCTGGGCGGGGGTCAACCTGCCCAACCTGCGCCAGCACATCGCCCGCGCCCGGCCCACGGCGGACCTTGTGGTGCGTAAAGGGGCGGATCACGGGATCACGGGGATCGATGATCCCCGCACCTGAACCCCGAACGCCGGCGAGGACCTCCCCCCCTTCCCGACACCCGCGAACCAGACTAGGAACACATCACGAACAACTGCCGGTGGAACCGCATGAGCCCCGCACCCCTCCGAATCCTCGGCCTGGACCCCGGCCTGCGCCGGACGGGCTGGGGCGTGATCCGGGTCGAGGGCAACCGGCTGTCCCACCTGGGCCATGGTGTGATCGCGCCGGATGAGAAGGCCCCCTTCTCCGAACGCCTCCTGGCCCTCTTCGAGGGAATCAGCGCCGTGGTCGCCGACTGGTCGCCCGATGAGGCGGCCATCGAGGAGACCTTCATGAACAATAACGCCGCCTCGGCTCTCAAGTTGGGACACGCCCGGGCTGCGGCCATGCTGGCCCCGGCCAGGGCTGGCTTGCCGGTGGCCGAGTACGCCGCACGGCTGGTCAAGAAGTCCGTGGTCGGCACCGGTGCAGCCGACAAGGACCAGGTCGCCTTCATGATCGCCCGCATCCTGCCGGGCTCGGCAGGGGCCGCAGCCGACGCCGCCGACGCCCTGGCCGTGGCCGTCGCCCACGCCCACGCCCGCACACGGGCCCGTATCCAGGGAGGGTTGGCGGCATGATCGGGCGGCTGGCTGGCAGGATCCTTGAGACCACCGAGGAAGAGGTCCTGATCGACGTGGGCGGGGTGGGCTGGGTCGTGCGCTGCGGCGCCCGGACCCTGTCGCGCCTGCCCGCCGCCGGCGAGGCCGTGGTCCTGCGGGTCGAGACCCAGTGGTCGGAGAGCGCGGGCCCGCGCCTCTATGGCTTCCTCGACGCGGACGACCGCGCCGCCTTTGTCCTGCTCCAGTCCGTGCAGGGGGTCGGGCCCAAGGCCGCCCTTGGGGTGCTGGACGTCCTGCCCCCCGCCGCCCTGGCCGAGGCCGTGGCTCGGGACGACAAGGTCCAGGTCGGGCGCGCCAGCGGGGTGGGCCCAAAGCTCGCCCAGCGCATACTGGTGGAACTGAAGGGCAAGCCGATCGGCTCAGCGGGCTTCAGCATTGCAGGCACCGGAGCCGCCCCGACCGGTCCCGCCCCGGTCTCCGCCGCCGGCGAGGCCGTGGCCGCCCTCATGGGCCTGGGCGTGGCCGAGACCCAGGCCCGCCGCCTGGTGGAGCAGGCCGCCGTCGCCCTGGGCCCTGACGCCTCTGTCTCCGACCTTGTCCGGTCCGGCCTGAAGGAAATGGGCCGGTGACCCGGCTGGTCTCCGGGGAACCCGGGCTGGCCGAGCCCGGCGACCGGGCCCTGAGGCCCCAGACCCTGTCCGAGTTCGTCGGCCAGGCCGCCGCCAAGTCGAACCTCACCATATTCATCGACGCCGCCCGGGGCCGGGGCGAGGCCATGGACCACGTCCTCCTCTTCGGCCCGCCGGGCCTGGGCAAGACCACCCTGGCCCAGATCATCGCCCGGGAGCTGGGGGTGAACTTCCGCACCACCTCCGGGCCGGTCCTGGCCAAGGCGGGCGACCTGGCGGCCATACTGACCAATCTGGAGCCCCGGGACGTCCTCTTCATCGACGAAATCCACCGCCTGGCCGCCCCGGTGGAGGAGATCCTCTATCCGGCCATGGAGGACCACGTCCTCGACCTGATGATCGGCGAGGGGCCGGCGGCCCGGTCGATCCGAATCGACATCGCCCCCTTCACCCTGGTGGCGGCCACCACCCGGGCGGGCATGCTGGCCACCCCCCTGCGGGACCGGTTCGGCATTCCCATCCGGCTGGAATTCTATTCGGTGGACGAACTGGTCAAGGTTCTGGCCCACGCCGCCGGGCGGCTGGGACTCCAGCTGACCCCGGACGGCGCCGGTGAGATCGCCGCCAGGGCCCGGGGCACGCCGCGGGTGGCCGGGCGCCTGCTGCGGCGGGTGCGCGACTTCGCCGAGGCGGAGGGCGCAGCCGCCATCGACCGGGCCGCCGCCGCCCGGGCCCTGGCCCGCCTGGAGGTGGATCCTGCCGGCCTGGACAGCCTGGACCGACGCTATCTCCGCGCCCTGATCGAGAACTATGCTGGCGGCCCCGCCGGCCTGGAGACCCTGGCCTACGCCATCGCCGAGGCCCGGGACGCCGTCGAGGACGTCATCGAGCCCTATCTCCTGCAGCAGGGCTTCATCCAGCGCACGCCCCGGGGCCGGGTGGCCTGTGCCCGGGCCTACGAGCACCTGGGCCTGACCCCGCCGCCTTCGCCGCCTCCGGCCGGGCAGGGCGGTCTCTTCGAGGGAGACGGGGATGACGGCTGACGACAGGGACGCCCCGTCCTGCGGGCGGTTCGAGGGCCGCGAACACGTCCTGCCCGTGCGCATCTACTACGAGGACACGGACTTCACCGGCGTCGTCTACCACGCCAACTACCTGCGCTATTTCGAGCGCGGACGCAGCGACGCCCTGAGGGCGGCGGGGGTCTCCCACACCGACCTGTTGGAGGACGAGCGCCCCTCGGCCTTCACCGTGGTGCGCATGGAAATCGACTTCCGCCGGCCGGCGCGGGTCGACGACGCCCTGCTGGTCCGGACCCTCTACGAGCGCATCCGGGGGCCCCGCCTGTTCATCCGCCAGCGGATCCTGCGCGGCGACGACCTGGTCTGCGAGGCCCAGGTCGAGGCCGCCTGCATCGACCTTTCCGGCCGCCCGACGCGGCCTTCACGGGGCCTGCGGGAACGGCTGGCCCCGATCCTCGACGCAACGGACTGACCGGCGCGGGGGGCGCAAAATCCGGCCCGGAGGTGAGATTGGCGCTTAACCCCGACCCTGGACGGCCCTACAGTTGTCTACAGAAAACGCAGCCAGCCAGAGTTGCGATGTCATAAAGAGGGGTGGGAGGAAAGCCGTGGTCCCGGCGCTTGAGGGTCTGCACGTACTCGATCTGTCCACCCGACTCTCCGGCGCCTTCGCCGGACGTCTGTTCGGGGACTTTGGCGCAGACGTGCTCCTCGCCGAGCCGCTGGGTGGCCATCCCCTGAGGGCCCAGGGCCCCTTCCTCGACGACCAGCCCGGACCCAACCGAGGCTTCCTCAACGCCTTCGCCAACTGGAACAAGCGCTCCACCGCGGTGCGTACGGCGGACGAACTCGCCCGCCTTGTCGCGTCTGCGGACGTCGTGATCACCAACCTCGGCCCTGGCGAGGAAGGGGATATCGGCGGGATCCCCCTCAGGCCCGCTCTCGCCCGGCTAAAGCCCGATGCCGTCCATCTCAGCCTCACGCCGCACGGAAACTCGGGACCGCTCGCGTCAATTCCGGGAACCCACCTCACCGCCTGCGCGCGCACCGGCTGGGCCTGGGTGAACCGGCTCCAGGGCGAGCCGCCCCTGCAGCTTCCCCGGGACCAGGCCGGCTACGTCGCCGGTATCGCGGGTTTCCTCACCGCCTCCGCCGCCCTGCTGGGCCCGGCGGGCCGAGGGGTGCCCGAAGAGGTGTCGATCAGCGAGACCGAGGCACTGGCCCTCACCGTCCACCCCTGGGGCATAGCCGCGATCTACAACGGCCAGGGCTTTTCCAACGCCGCAGGCGGCCGACCGCGCGGCGCCGACTATCCGCTTTGGGACCTGGCCGATGGGAAGATGCATTTCGCCCTGCCGGACTTCCACAACTGGACACCGGCCCTGGAGGCCATGGGCCTGCCGGAGCTCGCCCACCGCGAGGACCTGATCCCCGACCTCGGACGACACTCCCTGGACCTGACCGCGGTGTTCACGGCCATGACGGGCAGCCTGAAGTCTCGGGAACGCTGGCCGGTCTTCGAACGGCTGGCCGAGCTGAGATGCCCGGTCGGCGTCGTCCAGACCCTCGATGAACTGGTCGGGAACCCGCACCTCCAGGCCCGGGACTTCCTGGTGGAGACCGAGGTCGAAGGTCGCCGCCTGCGGGCGCCCGGCGCGCCTGCCAAGCATACGTCCTCGCCCTGGGCCCTACGCTGTCCGGCCCCCCGCCTCGACGGTCAGGCCCGCGACTGGACGGCCGAGCCACGCCCTGCCGTCGGGCCGCCGCGCCCCGCCCGGTCGCCATCCCCCGAGGGCCCGCTGGCCGGGGTCCGGGTGTTGAGCTTCGGCCAGGCCTGGTCCGGTACCTTCGGGACGGAGCTCCTGGCCCTGCTGGGGGCGGACGTGGTCCAGATCGGCTCGCGCCACAGGCCCGATGTCTGGCGGCGGGTCAGCGGGGCCGTGCCGAAGGCCGTTGCCCAGCCCGGCCGCATCCAACACGCCCTGAACACCCAGGGCCTCTACAACGCGGTGAACCTCCACAAGCGTGAACTGACCCTGGACCTGCGCCAGGACAGCGGACGCGACCTGTTCTGGCGCCTGCTGCCCCGCTTTGACGTCCTGGTCGACAACTTCCGGTCGACGGTCATGCCGGGCTGGGGCGTCACCCTGGAACGCCTGCACGCGCTTCGGCCAGGAATGGTCTGGGCCTCCGTCTCGGGCTACGGCGCTACAGGCCCTTATTCGCCCTTCCCCGCCAATGGCTCGACGACCGAGCCCATGTCAGGCCTGTCCTCGATCCACGGATACGCGGGCGACGCCGGAATGAATACCGGCGGGCTCTTCCCGGATCCCATGTCCGGTTACTTCCTCGCGGCCTCGGTGGTCGCGGCCCTGCACGCCCGGGACCGGACCGGCGAACCCCAGCGGATCGACCTTTCGATGATGGAGGCGGTGGCTGTCCTGTGCGGCGAGGCGGTTCTGGAGGGGCAGGCCCGGGGACAGGCGCCGGGACCCGGGGGCAACCGTCATCCCGCCATGGCCCCGCACGGCTGCTTTCCCGCAAGAGGACATGACGGCGGCGAGGACTGGATCGCCATCGCCGTGAGCGACGACCTCGCCTGGAGCGCCCTCGTGGAGGCGACAGGCGATTTGCGACTGCGGGACCCGCGGTTCGCCCGTTTGGACGGCCGCAGGCGGTTCGAGGACGAGATAGACGGCCGACTGGCGGAATGGACCCGGGGGCAGGACGCGGCTCGGGCAGAGTCGGACCTCTGCGCCCGGGGCGTGGCCGCCGCCCGGGTGGTCCCGCTCTACGAACTGTATGACCAGCCGGATCCCAACTTTCTGGCCACTGGCTTCGTCTCTGAGATCGTCCATCCCGAGGTCGGACCCTCCTGGCTTCCAGGCCGTCCCTGGCGGTTCGCCTCGGGACCCTCGGCCGCCCTGCGCCCAGCCCCTTGCGTGGGTGAGCACAGCCGCGAGATCCTGGTCGGGGAACTGGGGTTGACCGAGGCCGAGTATGCTGGACTTGTCGCATCCGGCGTGACCGGAAGTCTGTCGGAAGGGGCCTGACCGCCCTGGATGGCCAAGCTTAGAGCCCCGAAGAGGGCCGGAGGAAACATCCGTGACGATATCGTCCATCCTGATCGCCAACCGCGGCGAAATCTCCATCCGCATCGCCCGCGCGGCATCGGACCTGGGACGCCGCACGGTGGCGGTCTGGTCCGAGGACGACGCCGACAGCCTGCACAGGCGGATGGCCGACGCGGCCCATCCCCTGGCCGGCAAGGGGCCCTCTGCCTACCTCGACATGGACGCAGTCGTTCAGGCCGCCCTCGACAGCGGATGCGACGCGGTCCACCCGGGCTACGGCTTCCTCTCCGAACGGGCCGAATTCGCCCAGCGCTGTGCCGCTGCAGGCCTGACCTTCATCGGCCCGTCCGTCGAGCACCTCGCATTGTTCGGCGACAAGGCCCGGGCCCGGGAAGCGGCGCTGGCGGCGGGCGTGCCCGTCAGCCGCGGACTGGACCGCAGCGTCACCCTGGAGGAGGCCCGGGACTTCCTGGACGGACTGCCCAAGGGCCAGGCCATGATCATCAAGGCCCTGGCCGGCGGCGGCGGCCGGGGCTCCCGTGTGGTCACCGGGGTGGACGAGCTGGATGCCGCCTACGCCCGTTGCCGCTCGGAGGCCCAGGCCGCCTTTGGTGTTGCGGATGTCTATGTCGAGGCCTTCCTGTCCCGGGCGCGGCACATCGAGGTCCAGGTCCTGGGCGACCGGACCGGCGACGTGACCCACCTTGGCGAGCGCGAATGCAGCGTCCAGCGCCGGTTCCAGAAGGTGGTGGAGATCGCCCCGGCCCCGGGTCTCGATCCGGACCTGCGCCAGCGGATCCTCGACGCTGCCCTCCGGCTCGCCCGCAGTGTCGGGTACACGAGCCTGGGGACCTTCGAGTTCCTGGTGGACGCCTCCGGCGCGCCGGCGGACCCGCCCTTCGTCTTCATCGAGGCCAATGCCCGCCTCCAGGTCGAGCACACGGTCACCGAAGCGATCACCGGGGTCGATCTCGTGCAGGCGCAGATCCGGCTGGCGGAGGGCGCGAGCCTCGCCGACCTCGGACTTCCCGACCCCGACGCCCCGTCCCCGGCCCGTTTCGCCATCCAGGCCCGGGTGAACCTGGAGTCCCTGGCCCCAGACGGATCTGTGCGTCCCTCCAGCGGGGTCCTCACCGCCTACGAGGTGCCCAGCGGCCCGGGCGTGCGCACGGATGGCTTCGGCTATGCCGGATACCGGACCAGCACCGCCTTCGATTCCCTACTGGCCAAGGTGATCTGCAGCGCGGACGGCGCCGACGCCGGACCGGCAGTCGCCCGGTCCCTGCGCGCCCTCTCGGAATTCCGGCTCGAGGGGGTGGCCACCAATATCGGCCTGCTCCGCAACATCCTGCGCCATCCGGACTTCGTCGCCGGGGCGGTGCACACGCGCTGGCTCGACGAGAATGTCGCAGAGCTGGCCGCGCCGGACGAGACGGCGGTCAGCCGCTACGCAGCCCTGTCGCGTAAGGTCGCCCCGGATACGAAGGGCGGGTTCGCGGGGGCCCGGGTGGACACCCGTGACCCCCTCGCCCTCTTCAAGCACGACGCGGACACGAAGTCGGCCCAGGCGGAGACAGTGGAGACCGGGCCCGACCTGGAGGCCGAGGCGGTGGGCCCGGACGGGTCGATGGGAGTCGGCTCGCCGATCCAGGGGACCATCACCGCCATCGACGTCGCCATCGACGACCAGGTCCGCAGGGGCCAGCAGGTGGCCATCGTCGAGGCGATGAAGATGGAGCACGTCATCACGGCCGACCGGGACGGCGTGGTCCGTGCGGTGACCATGTCCGTCGGCGACGTGGTCCGGGAAGGCTATCCCATCGTCTTCATCGAGGAGGCCGAGGTCTCCGGCGCACGGATCGAGGGGGCGGCGCGCCTCGACCCCGACTTCATCCGTCCCGACCTGCAGGAGAACCTCGACCGGCACGCCTTCACCCTGGACGAGAACCGTCCCGATGTCGTGGCGAAGCGCCATGCCCGGGGCTACCGGATGATCCGGGAGAGCATAGACCAGCTGATGGACGCCGGCTCCTTCAAGGAATACTGGCCCCTGATCGTCGCCCGCCAGCACCGGCGCGCCGACATGGAGACCCTGCGGCGGACCACGCCCGGCGACGGCGTGGTGGCCGGCATCGGTGCCATCAACGGCGACCATTTCGGGCCCGAGCAGAGCCGGGCCATGGTGGTGGCCTACGACTACACGGTCCTCGCCGGCACCCAGGGCGGACGTAACCACTACAAGCAGGACCGGATGTTCGACCTGGCCAAGCGCCTGCGGCTTCCCGTCATCCTGTTCGGCGAGGGCGGCGGCGGACGTCCGGGCGACGACTCCACGGGGCCGGGCGTGGCCTTCGACACCCCCACCTTCACCCAGTACGCCCAGCTCAGCGGCCTGGTCCCTCTTGTCGCCATCGTCAACGGCCGCTGCTTCGCCGGCAACACGGCCCTGGTGGCCTCCAGCGACGTCATCATCGCCACCGAGGGGTCCACCCTGGGCATGGGCGGGCCCGCCATGATCGAAGGCGGCGGCCTGGGTATCTACACGCCCGAGGAAGTGGGCCCCATGTCCTTCCAGGTCCCCAACGGCGTCGTCGACATCCTGGTCCGCGACGAGCCCGAGGCGGTCGAGGTCGCCAAGAAATACCTGTCCTACTTCCAGGGCCCGGTCGCGGACTGGGAGGCGCCCGACCAGAGGACGCTCCGGCACGTCATCCCCGAGAACCGCCTGCGGCTTTACGACATGCGGGAGATCATCTCGACGATCGCCGACATCGGCTCCGTCCTCGAGATCCGCGAGAAGTTCGGGGTGGGCGTCATCACCGCCTTCATCCGGGTCGAGGGCCGGCCCATGGGGGTGATCGCCAACAACCCGCACCATCTGGCCGGTGCCGTCGACTCGCCCGGCGCCGACAAGGGCGCCCGCTTCATCCAGCTCTGCGACGCCTTCGACATTCCCATCCTGAGCCTGATGGACTGCCCGGGCATCATGGTCGGGCCGGATGTCGAGCGGACCGCCCTGGTCCGGCACGCCCTGCGGATGTTCAACGTCGGGGCCAACGTCACCACCCCCATGTTCGGGGTCGTGGTGCGCAAGGCCTACGGCCTGGGCGTCCAGGCCATGTGCGGGGCCAGCGCGGGCATGCCCTACTTCACCGTCGCCTGGCCCACCGCCGAGTTCGCCGGGATGAACATCGAGGGGTCGGTCAAGCTGGGCTTCCGCAAGGAGCTGGCCGCCATCGAGGACCCCGAAGCCCGGCGGGCCGATTTCGACAAGCGCGTCGAGCGGGCCTACGAAAGCGCCAAGGCCGTGAACGCGGCCACAGGCGGCGGCCTGGACGACGTGATCGACCCCACGGACACCCGAAGCTGGATCGTCCGGGGGCTCCAGGCCCTGCCGCCGGTGCGGCCGCGCGAGGGCAAGAAGTACCCCTATATCGACCCCTGGTGACCCCCCGCCTGGCCTGGCATTCCCCCGGTCAGGCCTGCGCGTTAACCAAAAAGTCGTGCCTGCATGGCTAGGCTCCGCCCTATCTTCGCCACGGTCCACTGCAGTCTGGCGAAGCCCCCTTGATCGGACCTGAAACAGGGCAGAGCCGGAGAGACCATGGAGCCCGCCGCCATCACGCCGGAGACCTTCTCCTTCCTTGCCCTGTTCGCGCGGGCGGACTGGGTGGTGAAGTCCGTGATGGTCTTCCTCGGCCTGGCGTCGCTGGCCTCCTGGGCGGTGATCCTCGACAAGGGCATCCGCCTTCGCGGGCTGAACCAGGCGGCGGACGCCTTCGAAACCGAGGTGTCGTCAGGGCGCGGCCTCGAGGACATTGCCCTGGAGGCCGGCGACAATCCGCCCCACACCCTTCACCGGATGCTCCAGGCGGCGCTCTTCGAGTGGCGGGAAGTGCGCGGGCGAGGACCGGTCTCGGAGGGGCAGGCGGCCTTCCTGATCCAGCGGATCGACCGGGTCCTCGACGCCGCCATCGCCCGAGAGTCCCTGCGGATCGAGGCGGGACTTTCGGCCCTGGCCATCGTCGCCACAGCTTCGCCCTTCATCGGCCTGTTCGGTACGGTGTGGGGGATCATGCACAGCTTCCAGGCCATAGCGGTCCAGAAGAACACCAACCTGGCCGTGGTGGCGCCCAGCATTGCCGAGGCCCTGTTCGCCACCGCCCTGGGCCTGATCGCCGCCATTCCCGCCTATATCGCCTTCAACCACTACTCCTCCGCAGTTGGCCGCTATACCGCCCGGCTGGAGGCCTTCGCTGACGACCTGTCCACCGCCGTCCAGCGGCGACTGGCCGCGAAGGTCTGACCCATGGCCCTGTCCGCGAATGACGCGTTTTCCGGGGCCGGCGGCGGAGGCCGCAGGCGGCGCTACGGCCGCAACCGGCGCTCGGCCCTGTCCGAGATCAATGTGACGCCGCTTGTGGATGTCATGCTGGTCCTCCTGATCGTGTTCATGATCTCCGCGCCCCTGCTGACGGCTGGCGTGCCCCTTGAACTCCCGAAGACCGAAGCCGGTGCCATCCGCGAGGCCGAGGCCCCGGTCAGCATTGCGATCCGCGCTGACGGTGCCGTCTTCGTCCAGGACAAGGCGACGCCCTTCGAGGCCCTGGGGCCGGCCCTCGCCGCTGCCGCCTCCGGCGACCCCGCCCGGCAGGTCTTCGTTCGGGCCGACGGGCGCGCCGCCTATGCAGATGTCGCCCGGGTCATGGCCGCCCTGTCGGTCCGTGGCTACCGGAACCTGAATCTGATCACAGAGACGGGTGGTCCCCCGGCCGGGCCGCCACCACAGGCGCCCGCCGTGCGCCCGGGGACGCCATGAGGGGAACCCTGACTTTCAGCCCCGGGCTCGCCATCTCCGCCCTTGCCCATCTGGCGCTGATCGCAGCCCTGCTCATGGCCGGCACAGCAGGAACCGGCCCCCCGGTCGATCCGGGGCCGGTCGCCGTGCGGCTGGCCCGTCCATCAGACCTTTACGCCGCCGTGGCCGCAGCCGCCGGACCCCCGGCCCCGAAGATGGAGGCCCTTGAGGTCGAGGCGACCGCGCCGGAACCCGCACCGACGGTCGAGGCCGTGCCGCAGCCTACCCCGGAACCCCAGATCCCGACCCTACGCCCGGTCCCGGCCCTGGCCGCAAGACCGGCGGCTCCCCCTGCTTCCCCCCAAAAGGCCGCAGTGACGAAGCCGGCCGCACAACCCGCCGCAAGGCCGGGACCTCCGCGCCCGGCACCCGCCGTGACGCGGCAAACGGGCGGGGGACTGGACCTCGATGTCCTCGCCGCCCAGGTCGCCCGGATGGGCGGGGGACGCCCGGGTCCTGCTGCCGCCACCGGGCCAAGCGCCGCTGCCCTTGCCGGACTTCAGGACCAGCTGCAGCAGCGCTGGACTCCCAATTGCGAGGTGGAAGGCGGGCGCGATGTCCGGGTGAGGGTGAGTTTCGGCCTGACCACCGCCGGGGAACTCGAAGGGCCGGTAGAGGCGGGTGGGCTTGAGCGTTCTGACAATCCCACCGTCAGGGCGGCTGCCGAGCGCGCCATCCGGGCCGTTCACCAGGCCGCGCCCTTCACCGACCTGGCGGGTCCGTCCAGTCGCCGGTTCGCCGTCAACTTCAACGCCCGGGAGGCCTGCTCATGAAGATGTCCGCAGCCGTTCTCACCGCCTGCCTGGCCCTGGCCGGGGTCAGCCTGGCACCGTCGGACGCGCGCGCCGAGATCGAGGTGGACGTCAACCGGGGCGACATCCGCCCGCTTCCCCTGGCCGCGCCGGACTTCGAAGGTCAAAGGGGTGCCGAAATCGCCCGGGTCATCATGGACAACCTGAGCCGATCCGGGCTCTTCGCGCCGGTCGACTCCGGAGGCCGCCGGTCAGAAGTGACCGTCGAGCCTGATTTCGCCGTCTGGAAGTCCCTGGGTGCCCAGGCCATGGTCAACGGTAAGGTCCATCTCGTGGATGGCCGCCTGCAGGTGGACTTCCGCCTCTGGGACGTTCCCGCCGGCCAGCAGCTGCTTGGCCTGCAGTTCACCTCCACTCCCGAGAACTGGCGCCGCGTGGCGCACAAGATCTCCGACGCCGTCTACGAGCGGCTGACAGGCGAGAAGGGCTATTTCGACACCCGGGTCGTGTTCGTCTCGGAAACCGGCGGGCGCCTTGAGCGGACGCTCAGGTTGGCGGTCATGGACCAGGACGGTGCCAATCCCAGCTACCTGACCGATGGCTCGGAGATCGTCCTCTCGCCGCGCTTTTCCGCCTCAAGCCAGGAAATCACCTACATGGCCCTGCGGCCCGAGGGGTCGTCTGTCTACCTGCTCAACCTGGAGACGGGTCGCCGGGAGAGCCTCGGCCAGTTCCCCGGCATGGTGTTCGCCCCGCGGTTTTCGCCGGACGGGAGCCAGGTGGCCTTCGCCGTCGAGAAGAACGGTAACTCGGACATCTGGGTCATGAACCTGGTCAACCGGCAAAGCCGTCGCCTGACCTCGGACCCGGCCATCGATACCTCCCCGGCCTTCTCCCCCGACGGAAGCCGGATCGTCTTCAACTCCGATCGTGGCGGCTCGCCCCAGCTCTACATCATGGACGCGGCGGGCGGCGGGGCCCGGCGCATCTCCTTCGGAGACGGGCGCTACACCTCGCCGGTCTGGAGCCCTACGGGAGACTTCATCGCCTTCACCCGGCAGGGCGGCGGACAGTTTCACATCGGCGTCATGCGGCCGGAAGGCTCGGACGAACGCACCCTGACTTCAAGCTACATGGACGAGGGCCCCACCTGGGCCCCGAATGGCCGGGTGCTGCTGTTCAGCCGCCAGGAAGCCGGGGGTGAACCCCGCCTCTGGACCGTAGATGTCACAGGCCGCATCCTGAAACCGGCCCCCTACACCGGCGGGGCCTCGGACCCGGCCTGGTCGCCCCTGATCAACTGACGACGTGAGGACTCCCGAATGAACGCCCATACCGCCCTGCGCTGGACGCCCCTTTTCGCCGCCGCCGCCCTCCTGGGGGCCTGCCAGTCGACACCCAAGCCGGACCCCACGACCGAAAAGCCGCCCGAGGCCGGGACGCCTGTCGCCGGGGGCTCCGCCGCCGCTGCCGGCGCCGTCCAGCCGGTGCGTCGCCCCGACTCCGTGACCGGTGCGCCCCTGCCCGGGACCGAGCAGGACTTCGTCATCAATGTCTCCGACCGGGTCCTGTTCGACATCGACCAATACGAGGTCCGGGAGGACGCCGCCGACATCCTCGAGCGGCAGGCGACCTGGCTGAACCGCTATCCCGCCGTCCAGGTCCGGATCGAAGGCAATGCCGACGAGCGGGGTACCCGGGAGTACAACATCGCCCTGGGGTCTCGCCGGGCCAACGCCGTGCGGGACGACCTGGTCAGCCGCGGTGTCTCGCCATCGCGGATCTCCACCGTCTCCTTCGGCAAGGAGCGGCCCATCGATCCGGGTGCCGACGATGAGGCCTTCCGCCGCAACCGCAATGCCCGGACAGTACTCATCGGGGGCGTCCGCTAGTCCATGACCCTCCTGAGGAACGCCCTGATCGGCCTCGGACTGGCGCTCGCCATCCCGGCCATGTCCGCCGCCGCGCCGCCCGCGGAGGACCCCAGGGATGTCCGCATCCGGGAGCTTTCCGACCGGGTGTCCGACCTCGAGAAGGCCATTAAGGACCTCAACGCCCAGGTCGAGTCCGCCGCGCGCAACGCCGACCTCGCCCGGGGCGATATCAAGGTCCTTCAGGACCGGATGGCCGGTTCCCAACCGACCTCCCCAGCCCCCGTCCCGGTCGCAGCGGGTCCCGCGACGGCGGCCACGGCCGCCGCAGCGCCTGGATCTCCCGCCGCACCTGCGGGGGATGGCCTCACCCTCGGGCGGCAGCAGCTGCAGGGCGGCGATGCCCGCACGGCAGAGGCCACCCTCACGACCTGGCTTGCGTCTGCACCCGGCGATCCGAAGGCCGGCGAAGGGGCCTATCTTCGCGGCCGGGCCCGGTCCCAACAGTCGGCCTGGGCGGACGCCGCGGCAGACTACATCAGCGCCCTGAAGGGATGGCCCACGACCTGGTGGGCGCCGGACGCCGTGGTCGAACTGGCCCGCGCCCTGGGACGACTGGGCAAGACGGCGGAGTCCTGCCAGGCCCTGGATACCTTGACGGTGCGCTATCCGGCAGCGTCGGAGGGCGCGCGCACCCGTGCGGCGGCAGTCTCCGCCCAGTCGCGGTGCGGCACCTGACCCCGGAGCCGGACCCCGGAGCCCGGGCGGAAGGGCACCTGGACGCGAGGCTGGACGCCGGACCCGGCGCGCCCCTCGCCGTCGCCCTGTCGGGGGGTGGGGACTCCCTGGCCCTGACGCTCATCGCCGCAGAGTGGGCCCGGCGCCGGGCTCGCCCCCTGTTGGTCCTTACCGTGGATCACGGGCTGAGCCCCTCAAGCCCGGACTGGACCCGAACCTGCGCGCAGACAGCCCAGAGGATTGGCGCCGGGTTCAGGGCCCTCACCTGGGAGGGACCCCACCCACAGACCGGACTTCCCGCGGCCGCCCGCCAGGCCCGTCACCGGCTCCTGGCTGACGCGGCGCGCGCGGCGGGCGCCCGGGTGATCCTGATGGGGCACACGGCAGACGACCGGGCGGAGGCCGAAGTCATGCGAACGATGGGCGGGACTACGCCCTCGCCCCGGGAATGGACACCCTCGCCCGTCTGGCCGGAGGGCCGAGGCGTCTTTCTCCTGCGCCCCCTGCTGGCAATCCGCCGGTCAGACCTGCGGGCGTGGCTCGCCGCCCGGGGCGAATCCTGGATCGAGGATCCAGCCAACAGCGACGTCCGGTTCGCCCGCAGCCGCGCGCGGCTCGCCCTATCCGGCAAGCCCGACAGGGAGGCCCTGGAAATTTCCCTGGGCGACACGGGCGGAGCCGCTGCGGCCCTGTCGGCCGAGGTACAGGCGGTACCCTTCGGGCTGCTCCTGGACCGGGGACGTTTCCGGACGGCGGACAGGGGCGCTGCGATCCAGCTGGCGGGCGCAGCCTGTCTGGCCGCCGCCGGGTGCGCGAAGCCGCCGAGGTCCGCCACCCTCGGGGCGCTCTACGAGCGGCTATCCGGCGACGGAGCCGTTCACGCCAACCTGGCCGGGGCCCTGATCCTTGCCGACGATGCCCGGATCCTCTGGACCCGCTCACCGGGGGAGGCCCGGCGTTCAGGCGTGGCCGATCTCCGGCTCGAGGCCGAAGAGACGGGGGTCTTCGACGGGCGCTTCGAGATCGCGGCGGACCGGCCCGCCCGCGTCAGCCTGCTGGCCGGGAGGATGTCGCGCCTGGACCCCCTGGCCCGGGCGGCCCTGGCGGCAGCGCCCGCGCCCTGCCGGGGTGCCCTGCCCGCGGTAGTGTCGGAAGTGGACGTCCGGCTCGCCGGGACGCCGGGCTCAGGCGTTCGGCTCCGCCCCCTGTCGCGGGCCCGCCTTGTCGCGGCCTGCGGCGGCGTCGCCACCGAGGCCGGGGTGGCATCCCTTGAGGCTAGCCTGCACGACTGACGGAAAGGACGTACTCGAAGCCGCGGACGACCCGGTGGGCGAACCGAGGCCCCAGAAGGCTGGCATGCTGGGCCCCGGGAACGCGGTCCACCCATCCGGCGCGGGAATGGTCAGCCGGCGCGTTCTGGAGGGCCTGGAGATCGGCGGGCAGGGGCACGGCACCCGCCGTCACGACAGCCACGGGCAGGTCCGGATCGAAGGGTCCCTGCATCCGACCCTGCTCGGCCGAGTTGGGCCATTGCTGCACTTCCCGGGCCGCCGTCCGCGCATGCGAGGCCGAGGCATAGATCTGTCGCTTCTCAAGCGAAACCTCAGGCGGAAGGCCGATCCGGTCCCCGGCCGCCAGGGCCCAGGCCTTCATGACGCCGAGGCCGGCCACCCGATCGAGCCCGAACATGGCCAGGCGGAAGCTGTCGATCATCCGGGCTGCGGTCGGATGCGCGCTGTACTCTGGGGTCACGGCGTCCACCAGCACCAGGCCGTCCAGGCGATGGCCTATCCGGGGGGCGAGGCTGCGCAGGAAGAGCCCGGCCATGGAATGGCCCCCCAGGACCAGGCGCGAGTTCGCATCGACACGGGCGACCAGGACCTCAAGGTCATTTGCAATGGCCCGGGCGTCGCGAGGCTCTGGACCCGGATCAGAATGCCCGAGACCTGCCCGGTCATAGGCCAGGCTCCGGACGCCCTGCTCCGCCAGCAGGTTCTGGACGACGAACCAGTCGGCGGCGCAGCCGAAGGCACCGCATTCCAACACGACCAGCGGTCCGCCTTCAGAAGGTCCAGCCCTCACGGTGCGCAGGGCCCGGCCGCCGATGTCGACGCGTTCGCCCCGAAGCGGACGTCCCTGGGGGTCTCTCAAGGTCATCTCCCGGAAGCCCCCGGCGTCAGATCTATTTCCAGGCATAGGTGACCGGGGCGGCCACGGGGCCGAAGGTGATTTCGACCGAGGTCACGGCCTTCGCCCCTGCCGGCGGCTTGAACACGGCCCGCGTCGCCTCGGGCAGGACCCGGACCGGCGGCGCGCCGTCGAAGGCTACCCGCACATCCAGGACCGCTTCCTCGGGCGACTTGAGCAGCTTGGGCCGGGCGGCCTCGCCGGGGATCTCGCCGCTGATCTGGAAATACCGCTTGGTCTGGCTCAAGCCAGCGAACCAGACGATCTTGAAACCGTCGGCGGTCACCCACCAGCTGGGACTGAGGGCGACGTCCGCCGAATAGGCCCTGGGTCCGGTCCCCACCGTGATTCGCCCGGACCGGGGTTCGAGGACCCCGTTGGTGTTCGGCTCCAGGGGAATTGAAAAGGCGACGGGTACCGCGGGCGCTTCCGGCGCCTTGGGTCCCGAGCAGGCTGAAATCAGAACAACCGACGCGAGCAAGAGCCCGCTCACGAGACCGCGCATAGCTTGCCTCCCTGGTGACAACCTGGAGACTGTACCCGCAGGAAGGGGACGGCAAGCGGATGCGAGTCCCCTGAGCGCGGCGCGTTACAGCGACTTGAGGATGCCCTCGACCATCTTCTTGGCGTCGCCGAACAGCATCATGGTGTTGTCGCGGAAGAAGAGCTCGTTCTCGACGCCGGCATAGCCCGAGCTCATGCCGCGCTTCACGAACAGCACGGTCCGGGCCTTTTCGACGTCCAGGATGGGCATGCCGTAGATGGCGCTGGAGCGGTCGGTCTTGGCCGCCGGGTTGGTGACGTCATTGGCCCCAATGACGAAGGCCACGTCTGCCGTCGGAAACTCGGCATTGATGTCCTCGAGCTCGAAGACCTCATCGTAGGGCACGTTGGCCTCGGCCAGCAGGACGTTCATGTGCCCGGGCATACGGCCGGCGACAGGGTGGATGGCGTACTTCACGTCGACGCCCTCCTCCTTCAGCTTGTCGGCCATTTCGCGGAGGGCATGCTGGGCCTGGCTGACGGCCATGCCGTAGCCGGGAACGATGATCACCTTGGAGGCGTTCTTCATGATGAAGGCCGCGTCTTCCGCCGAGCCCTTCTTGACCGGGCGGGTCTCCACCCGGCCGCCGGCTGCCGCCGCGCTGTCGTCAGCGCCGAAGCCGCCCAGGATGACCGAGACGAAGCTGCGGTTCATCGCCTTGCACATGATGTAGGACAGGATCGCCCCCGATGAGCCCACGAGGGCACCGGTGATGATCAGGGTGACGTTCTCGAGGGTGAAGCCCAGGGCCGCCGCCGCCCAGCCCGAATAGCTGTTCAGCATGGACACCACGACGGGCATGTCCGCGCCGCCGATGGGGATGATGAGGGTGATCCCCAGGATAAGGGCCAGGGCGAAGATGGCCCAGAAGGCCCAGAGGGCCGAACCGCCGCTGACCACCAGAACGCCGATCAGGACCACCAGGGCAAGGCCGATCCCTATGTTCAGGACATGCCGGGCGGGGAGCAGGATGGGCGCGCCCGACATGTTGCCGTTCAGCTTGGCGAAGGCGATGACCGAGCCGGTGAAGGTCACCGCGCCAATGGCCAGGCCCAGGGAAAGCTCCACAAGGGAAACGCCGTGGATGGCGCCCGGCGCACCGATCCCATAGGCCCCAGGCGTATAGACGGCGGCCACTGCCACGAGGCAGGCGGCCAGGCCGACCAGGCTGTGGAAGGCGGCCACCAGCTGGGGCATGGAGGTCATGGCCACCCGGCGTGCGATCACCGCGCCGATCCCGCCACCGACGCCAACGCCGCCGAGGATCAGGCCGACGGTCAGGCCATCCAGCTTGTCCTGGCTGAAGAGGGTGACGAGGGTCACGCCGACCGCGAGGGCCATGCCGATCATGCCGTTGCGGTTGCCCGCCTGGCTGGTCACCGGGCTGGACAGCCCGCGCAGGGCCAGGATGAAGAGCACCCCGGAGACGAGGTAGAGAATGGCGGCGAGGTTGACGCTCACTTCGCGGCATCCTTCTTGGCCGGCTCTTTCTTCTTGTACATGGCCAGCATCCTTTGGGTGACCAGGAAGCCGCCGAAGATGTTCACCGCCGCCAGCGCAGCGGCAAGGGCACCCGCGCCCTTGGAGACCATAGCCGCACCTGTGCCGGCGCCCGGCGCGCCCTGTGCGGCCGCAGCCAAGAGGGCCCCCACGATGATCACCGAGGAGACGGCGTTGGTCACAGCCATCAGGGGCGTGTGCAGGGCTGGAGTGACGCTCCAGACCACGTAGTAGCCAACGAAGATGGCCAGAACGAAGATGGCCAGCCGAAAGACTGTAGGATCAACGTCCATGTGCGCCTCCATCAGGATCCGGCGAGGGCCGGATGCACGATCTTTCCGCCGCTGACGACCAGGGCAGCCTTGAGGATTTCATCTTCACGGTCAGGCGCAAGAGCCCCGTCCTTGTCGAGAAGAAGGCCCGAAAAGGCCAGCAGGTTCCGGGCGAACAGGGCCGAGGCGTCCGCCGCCACCCGACCCGGCATGTTGGCGATGCCGAGGATCTTTGCCCCGTTGTCGGTTTCGACGGTCTCGCCGACCTTTGCGCCCTCGACATTGCCGCCCTGTTCAACGGCGAGGTCGACGAGGACCGAGCCTGCCTTCATCGAGGCGACCTGGGCCGCCGTGACCAGGCGGGGTGCCGGCCGGCCCGGGATCAGGGCGGTGGTGATGACGATATCCTGCTTGCCGATATGGCCAGAGATCAACTCGGACTGCTTGGCCTGGTACTCCGCGCTCATCTCCTTGGCGTAGCCGCCTGCGGTCTGGGCGTTGCGGAATTCGTCGTCCTCGACGGCAATGAACTTGGCCCCGAGAGACTCCACCTGCTCCTTGGTGGCCGGCCTGACGTCCGTGGCGGTCACCACGGCACCCAGTCGGCGGGCCGTGGCGATGGCCTGGAGCCCGGCGACGCCGACCCCCATCACGAACACCTTGGCCGCGGCGATGGTGCCGGCGGCGGTCATCATCATGGGCAGGGCGCGGCCATAGGCGCTGCTGGCCTCGATCACGGCGCGGTAACCGGCCAGGTTGGCCTGGGAGGACAGGACATCCATCACCTGGGCACGGGTGATCCGGGGAATGAATTCCAGGGCATAGGCTTCCGCACCGCTGGCGGCGAGGGCCTCAAGCCCGGCGCGGTCCTGGTAGGGGTTCAGCGAGGCCGCGACGAGGGTTCCCGGCTTCAGGGCCGAAAGGGCCTCGGCGGAGGGCATCCGGATACCAAAGAGGATATCCGCACCCTTGACGGCATCAGCAGCGGACTTGGCCAGCCGCGCGCCTGCGGCGGCGTAGTCGGCGTCAAGGCAGGCGGCTCCCAGGCCGGCTCCGGCCTGGACGGCCACGGTGAAGCCTGCGGCGATCAGCTTGCGAACAGTCTCGGGCGTGGCCGCGACCCGGGTTTCCCCGGGATGGGACTCACGGATAACGGCGATGACGGCCATGGCTTGGTCCGGTCTCTCCATGATGGGGTGGGCTCAGCCCGGCCCTAGTGCGCCGCGTCGGGCTTTTCCCGAAGAACGAAAATGCCGATCACGGTCATGGCCAGGGACACGCCCAGGCCCGTCAGGAAGCCGGCTGGGGTGCAGAACCAGAGGACCAACAGGACCAGCAGGGCGGCGATCGCCAGGGAACCCCACTTGGTGAGGAGCATGAAGACGCCGTAGGTGGCGGCCTGCTCGCTGATGTCCATCTCGCCATGATGATATTCGGAAGCCATTCGGGACTCTCTTGTTCCGACACAGGGTCTCTGCGGTGGGGTTACACGCTCCGGCCGCGCCGCTCAAGTCCGCCGGTGAGGCCGGGCTCAGGCGCCGGGCCAGACCGCCAGAAGGCCGCGGAGGGCCGAAATCAGGGCCAGGGGTTGGTCGATCATGATGTGGTGGGCGGAGTCCGGAATGGCGATCTCCAGGGTCTGGGGCGGCAGGGGGGAGGGTCCGCCCTCCTTCCGACGGCTGATGATGGCCGAACGCTCGCCGTAGATGTGGACGAGGGGGATGGCGACCTGGGGGGGGCCACCGCCCATCAGGCCACTCATCACCCCGCGGTCAAGCTTGGCCCACATGTTGGGGTCGAAGCGCCAGCTCCAGCCCTCGGAGCCATCCGGCTTGGTCACCTTCTTGAGAGACTGGCGGGCAATGTAGTCGGCGATGAAGAGGTTGCCAGCCACCTGAGGCGGCATGAGGCGGAAGCGGGACAGGGCCTCTTCCAGGCTGGGATAGACCCGCTGGGCCCGGTCGCCCGTCGGGATGTTCCGGACCTGCTCGGCCATGCGCTCGGCCATGCGCTTGCCCTCGGCGGAGTCCGGGGGCGGTCCGCCGAACCCGGTATCCACCAGGATGGCGGCGCGCATGCGTTCGGGATGACTGGCGGCAGCAAAGAAGACCTGAGACCCGCCGAAGGAGTGGCCGATGTAAATCGGCTTTCCAGCTTCGTAGAGCCCCGCAGCCTGGGCCACAGCCTCCGCGTCGGCGGCGAAGTCCTGGAAGGCGTAGGTCTCGCGCCAATCCGAATCGCCCATGCCCGCCAGGGACATCGAGGCCACCCGGAAGTCCTGGGCGAGAAACGGGGCGATGAAGCTCCACCAGTCGGCATGGGCGGAGTTGCCATGCACAAGGAGCAGGCCCGGCTTGCCCCGCTCTCCCCAGACCAGCATCTCGATCCGGGCACCGAGGGACTCCACGTGACTGCGCTCAGGTGCCTGGGCCAGGGCGTTGCGGAACCATTCGGGGGCGTCGGGCTCCCCGCCGCGGAAGGGCGCGAGCGGCGCCTGGACCTCTGGCGGCAGGGCCCCGGGTTCAGTGTGTATGGGGCGGTCGTCATAATAGCCGACAGGCGCGCCCTCCTTGATCGCGGGATCGATCGGCATGTCCTACTCCTGCGCCTCCCGGTAGCCCGCCTTTCGGCGGATGGACCGGATGCCCTTGTAAACCCCCGTGCCGGTCATCAGCATCCGGTCGCCCGACCAGATCCGCCCCGCAACAGTAAAGATATCGCCGTCCTCGGCGAGGATTTCGCTGGTCCCCTCGACCCAGTCGCCCATCCGTCCCGGACCCATGAAGTCGGTCACCAGGCGGACCGTCACCCAGCCCATTTCGCGCTGGTTGGAAATCACCCGACCCCAGGCCATGTCGGCGAAACTCATCAGCATGCCGCCATGACAGTTGTTCATGCCGTTGGCGTGATGCCCAGCGATCCGGAAGGCCATGACCTCGAGTTTCGTCTCCGGATCCCGGCGCGAATAGAAGGGCCCGACCGTGCGGCCAAAGCCGTGCTGCCAGAGATTGATCACGAAGCCTTCGGGCACATCGGCCGTCTGGCCTTCTGTCAGGTCATCGGACATAGCGATCGGGTGACTAAAGGAGCCCCGGAAAATGGCAAGCGCCTTCCGGCTTGGCGGGGGCGCCGGCGCATGATTGATAGGGAGCTCCAGGGGTTCCCGGAGGAGTATGCGGAATGTTGAGATCCGGTGTGGTGGCGGTCGGACTGGCCGCCCTGGCCCTTTCGGCCTGCGCCTCGACCAAGAGCGCGACCCCAAAGGCAGAGGCCAAGGCCGCCGCCGCCAAGCCCCTGCCCGCCGGACTGGATCCGGGTGCGCGGCCCGACGCCTTTCCGTCGACCTACCGGCCCCTGCCCTCAGCAGACTTCGCCATCGTCAACGCCCGCGCCTACACGGGAACGGGAAAGGCCCTTGAGAATGCCACGGTCATCGTCCGGGGCGGCAAGATCGCCTCGGTCGGCGAGGGCCTCGAGGCGCCGCAGGGCCTTCAGGTCGTGGATGCCCGCGGCAAGTGGGTCACCCCCGGCCTGATCGACACCCACTCCCACCTCGGCGTCTACGCCTCGCCCTCCGTGGCCGCACACTCCGATGGCAACGAACTGACCAATCCGACCACCCCCCAGGTCTGGGCCGAACATTCGGTCTGGCCCCAGGACCCGGGCTTCAACACCGCCAGGATCGGCGGGGTCACCACTGTCCAGGTCCTGCCTGGGTCCGGCAACCTGATCGGCGGCCGCGGGGTGACCCTGCGCAACGTGCCTTCCCGGACTGTCCAGGGCATGAAGTTCCCGGGCGCGCCCTATACCCTGAAGATGGCCTGCGGCGAGAATCCCAAGCGTGTCTACGGGTCCCGGGGCCGGGCACCCTCCACCCGGATGGGCAATGTCGCCGGCTACCGCGCCGCCTGGATCGAGGCTGCGGAATACACGCGCAAGTGGGACGACTACCGGGCGAAGATCGGCCGTAGCGAGAAGGCCGAGCCACCCCGTCGGGACCTGGGCATGGACACCCTGTCCGCCGTCCTGCGGGGCGAGATCCTGGTCCAGAACCACTGCTACCGGGCCGACGAGATGGCGATCATGATCGATATCGCCAAGGAGTTTGGCTATCGCATCACCAGCTTCCACCACGCTGTGGAGTCCTACAAGATCGCCGACATCCTGGCTGCGAACGACATCTGCACGGCCACCTGGGCCGGCTGGTGGGGCGCCAAGCTGGAGATGTACGACTCGGTCGAGGCGAACGTTCCCCTGCTGCAGGCCGCCGGCGCCTGCGCCATCATCAAGTCCGACGATCCCGACCTGACCCAGAGGCTGAACCAGGAGGCAGCGGTCGCGCTGGCCGCCGGCCGGGCCGCCGGGCTGAAGATCACCGAGGCCGAGGCCATGGCCTGGATCACCGCCAACCCGGCCAAGGCCCTTGGCATACTCGACCAGACCGGCACCCTCGAGGCCGGCAAGCGGGCGGACCTCGTGATCTGGGACCGTGATCCCTTCTCGGTCTATGCGCGGACCGAGAAGGTCTTCATCGACGGTGCCCTGACCTGGGACCGCCGGGACCCCAGATACCAGCCGAGATCGGACTTCGACCTTGGCCAACCCGGCGAGGGAGTCCGCTGATGCGCCGCCGTCTTGCCCCCATCGTCGCCGCCTTGGCCTTCGCCGCCGCACTGCCGGCCGCAGCCGAGACCCTCGCCATTACCGGCGCGCGGATCCTCACCGCCGGCCCGGCCGG
>CAIZKE010000279.1 GCA_903933475.1 uncultured Alphaproteobacteria bacterium
GCTGGGAACCGGGGCGGAAGCGAGGCGATCCGCGCCGTCTCCCCGGTCGCTGCATCGACCCGCCAGAGGGACGGCGGGTCCAGGAACCCCTCGGCCGAGATCATCAGGACATCATCGACGTCGCTCGCCGAGACGATCTGGAAGGTCGCGTCCGTGGGCAGGGACAGGCGCTCGCCGGTCCAGCGGCCGCGGGTCATGTCGAACACCTCAACGGCGCCCTTGACCTCATCCAGGAGGTTGATGGCCACCAGTCCCGCGGTGACCGACACGTCCTGCACCGCCTGCTTCGGCCCGGGGGTGAAGACCCGTTCGGGCGCCCCGCCAGGATCGTCCCGGCGCAGGGCGATGACCGATCCCGAGGACAGGCCCTTCCAGTCCGCCTTGAGGATGAAGATCATCCGGCCCTGGGCGGAGCCCTGGTAGGTTGCTTGCAGAGGCAGGGGAAGGCGGATGAGCTTTCCGTCCCGCCAGAGGCTGAATTCCGAGCGGAAGAAGTCCACCGCCCGGTTGATCACCAGGCCCTGGCTGCGCCCGGCCTCGTCGCGCAGGACGCTGGCCGAGACGGACACGTCCGTGGGCTGACCCCGGAAGATCTCCCGGCTCTCGCCCCGGCGGTTCACCGTACGCAGTATGTAGGGATATCCCGAGGCCGTGGCCTCGCCGTCGCCGGCGACCCGGGCCACCGCCAGGGTGTCCGCGTCCAGCCAGTCGACGGTGAGTTTGGAGGCCGGAAACCGGAAACCGCCCTCCACGAAGGCGCGCCGGGCAACGTCGAACTCCCGGACCTCCACGGCGTCACCGCCGCCGTCGGACAGCCTGACCAGGCAGAGCCTGGCCGCCGGCGGCAGGCAGGTCGCACCCTTGAAGATCCAGTGGCGGCCCTCGGCCTTCGAAAGGGCGTCGAGGTCAATAAGGGTCGTCCAGTCCGGACGTCCCGACCGGTAGGCGGCGGCGCTGGAGGTGCGCCAGACGCCCTGCACGTGGCCGGCGTCCTGCCAGACATTGTCGACCTCGGACCCACGAAGAGAGGGCCAGGCGATACGGTCCGAGGCGGTGAAGATGGCCCGGGCCTCGGCCAGGAAGGGCGCATACCGCCTGTCGGACTCCAGGACGGCCGAGGTCCTGGCGTTCTGCCGTGCGACCCACTCAAGGGCGCGGGGCGACTCGATGTCCTCAAGCCAGAGAAAGGGGTCCTCCCCCGTAGGAGCGGCGTGGGGGGCCGGGCCGAGGTTCAGGGCCAGGACGGCGGCGACGAGGCTCAGGGCCCGGGCGAGGGGCCGGAAACGGGTCTTCATGACGCTGTTTAAGCCCGGATTCCAGTGAATGTCGCCAGAAACCCGCCGGGACGTCGCCCTCCGCAGCTCTCGGGTCTATATAGCGCCGCATGGATCGCCCCTTCATCAAGATGAACGGCCTCGGCAACGACTTCATCATCGTCGATGCCCGCCACGACGGATTCGACCCCGACCCCGGGACGATCCGCCGCCTGGCTGCGCGGTCGGGCGGGATCGGCTGCGACCAGTTCGTGGTCATCGGCAAGGCCGACGAAGCCGAAGCCTCCGTGCGGTTCTGGAATCCTGATGGGGGCGAGGCCGGCGCCTGCGGCAACGCCACCCGCTGCGTGGCCTGGCGCCTCCTGGAGGAGTCCGGTGTCGAAGAGGTGCGACTGGAGACCGCGGGCGGCCTTCTCCGGGCCTGGCGCCGGGGCCCCCTTCGCGTCGCGGTGGACATGGGCCGGCCGCGGCTGAACTGGCGCGCCATTCCCCTGGCGGGTCCCGCCGACACCCTCGCCGTGCACGTGCCCGAGGCCGGCGACCTCGGCGCGGCCACCTGCCTGTCCATGGGAAATCCCCATGCTGTCTTTTTTGTCGCCTCGGCAGAGGCGGTGGACGCCGGGTATCTCGGGCCCCGGATCGAGGCGAGTCCCGTCTTCCCGGAGCGGGTGAATGTCGGCTTCGCCGAGGTCCGGGACCGGTCCCATCTCCGCCTCAGGGTCTGGGAGCGTGCCGCAGGCCTGACCCGGGCCTGTGGCTCCGGAGCCTGCGCCGCCCTCGTCGCCGCCGTGCGGCGGGGCCTGGCGGATCCGCAGGCCGTAGTCGCCCTCGACGGCGGCGACCTGGAGGTTGCCTGGCGCCTTGACGGCCACGTCTACATGACTGGCGACGTCGAGATTGAGTTCGAGGGGCGGCTGTCATGACCGGCTCCGAAGTCCGGGTCGTCACCTTCGGCTGCCGCCTCAACGCCTACGAGAGCGAGGTGATCCGCGCCCGCGCCGCCGAGGACGGGGTGACGGAC
>CAIZKE010000280.1 GCA_903933475.1 uncultured Alphaproteobacteria bacterium
GCGACATCCGGATGGCCGGCAAGACCGGAACGGCGCAGGGCTACAACTACAAGAATGGCGGACGGGGCGTCCACGGCACCAATGGTCCCTGGCATCTGCGTGACCACGCCTGGTTCGTCGGCTTTGCCCCCCATGACGCGCCTCGCTATGCGGTGGCGGTCCTGGTGGAGCATGGGGGCTTCGGCGCCCAGGCGGCTGCACCCCGGGCCCGGGACCTCATGCGGTTGGCGCTGCTGCAGGATCCCGAGCTTCGCGGCCGGATCGAGCGACCTCCGGCTCCGGCGGCGACCGTGGCCCAGGGCCCCGCTGTACCGGAGGCACCCGCATGACCTTCGGCGGATTGACTTCCCGGGCCGATCGCGGCCGGCTGATCGACAAGCTCCTCGAGATCGACCGCGTCTTCTCCCTCGCCCTGATCCTGATCGCGGGCACGGGTGCCCTGATGATGTTCTCCATCGCCGGCTCCAGCTGGGAGCCCTGGGCGGCCAACCACCTGATCCGCTTTGGCGTGGCCTTCGTCCTGATGGTGGCCCTGGCCGTCATCGACCTCAGGGTCTGGGCGGCGGTGGCCTATCCACTCTACGCCCTGGGCCTCATCCTGCTGATCGCGGTGGAGGTGGTCGGCGACGTCCGCATGGGCGCGCAGAGGTGGCTGGACCTGGGCCCCCTTGGCAGTTTCCAGCCCTCGGAGATCATGAAGCTGGGCCTCGTCCTGGCCCTTGGCCGCTTCTATCACGGCCTGTCAGCCGACCGGGCACGCCTGTCCTGGTATCTGCTGATCCCGGTGGCCCTGATCGCCGCCCCGACCCTGCTCGTCGCCCACCAGCCTGACCTTGGGACCGCCATGCTGCTGGCCCTGACCGGCCTGACGGTGGTGGTCCTGGCGGGCCTGTCCTGGCGGATCATCTTCGCGGGGGCGGGACTTGCCGCCCTGGCGGCGCCAGCCTTCATCCTCTTCGGCCTCCATGACTACCAGAGGCAGAGGATCATGACCTTCCTGAACCCGGAGAGTGACCCCTCGGGCTCCGGCTACCATCTCCTCCAGTCCAAGATCGCCCTGGGCTCCGGTGGCCTCATGGGCAAGGGCTATGGCCTGGGCTCCCAGAGCCAGCTCAACTTCCTTCCGGAGAAGCAGACGGACTTCATCTTCGCCACCCTGGCCGAGGAGTTCGGGTTCCTCGGCTGCATGGCGGTGCTGCTGCTGTATTGCGCCGTCATCTTCACGTCCCTGCGCACAGCCTCGGTGGCGCACTCGCACTTCGGCCGCCTGACGGCGGCGGGGGTCACCTCGACCTTCGCCCTCTATGTGCTGATCAACGGGGCGATGGTGATGGGCATGGCACCGGTGGTGGGCGTACCCATGCCCCTCCTGTCCTATGGGGGCTCGGTCATGCTGACGGTGATGATCGGCTTCGGCCTCGTCCAGGCCGTACGGGTCCATCGCTATGACGAGGTCACCGGGTCCAAGAGTTCGCTGATCTAGGCTCAGTTCGGATTCGGGCTGAGGCGGCGCCGTTGACCCCCTCCGTCCCGCTGCGCGGTCCACCTCCCCCTGGGGGGAGGAATTAGAGCGCCAATTGCTCCCCCAAGGGGGAGCTCCCGGCGAAGCCGGGTGCGGGGGTCAACGGCGCCTCAGCTGACCCCCTTGTTTGGTTCAGAAGCGCTAGATTGGGTCTGTCTTCCGGGACGTCCGCCTGGCGCGCCAACGCCAGGCGGACAGTCGGTGGAGGGGCCGAGATCCCCTGAGCCTTTTGGGCTGGGACGGAGCAGGGTCGCCACCGACGTTTCATGACCCGGATGGTTGCAGGGACGCTTGGGTCCGAAGCCACAAGGATGGGTCAATGGAACGGATGGATTTTAGCAGGAAGATAGCCGGCGTCGATGTCGGTAAGCATCACCTGGACGTGGCGGTCCATGGACTTGAAGACCTGGCGCGGGTGCCCAACA
>CAIZKE010000281.1 GCA_903933475.1 uncultured Alphaproteobacteria bacterium
CACGGGCGTCGGGGCGCCGCCCCCACGCCCCCTCCGCGGCAGGCCTGCCCCTCGGGGATGAAGGTGGACAGCCGAGTCGCCACTGACCCCCTCACCGGGCTTTGCCCGGAGCTCCCCCTGATGGGGAGCAATGGCTCCGTAATTCCTCCCCCAAGGGGGAGGTGGACCGGGGCGCAGCCCCGGGCCGGAGGGGGTCAACGGCCTCGCCGCCTTCCCCCTCAAGCTTTCGCTGCCGGCCTACCTCTGGTTGCGGTAGTCGACGTCGTCCCAGGTCAGGTCGGCGAACTCCTTCCGGCGTGGCCCCATGTAGCCGAACAGGAAGGCCGCCACCTTGCGCATCTGGATCTCCTCCGAGCCCTCGGTGATCCGGTAGCGGCGGTGGTGCCGGTAGATGTGCTCGAAGGGCTTGTGGCGCGAATAGCCGATCCCGCCATGCACCTGCATGGCCCGGTCGGCGGCCTCGCAGACCAGGCGGTTGCCCCAGTAGTTGCACATGGAGACCTTGTCCGAGAGCTCGCGCTCGACGGCCTTGTGCTCCATCTGGTCCATCTGCCAGGCGGTCTTGCGGATCAGGAGGCGCAGCATTTCCGCCTGGGTGGCCAGCTCGACCAGGGGCCACTGGATGGCCTGGTTGTCCGCCAGGGGCTTGCCGAAGGGCCTGCGCATCAGGGCGTATTTGACGCTCTCCTCGATGCAGTAGACCGCCGCGCCGAGGGACGAAGCCGCCTGCCGGATCCGGTTCTGGTGCACGAAGCTCTGGCCCAGGCCCAGGCCGCGATCGATCACGCCCCAGTAGCTGTCCTCCGGGATCCAGACGTCGGTGAAGCTGACCCGCGGGTGGTCGGTGGGCATGTTGAAGGTCCAGAGGTACTCCTCGACCTTCACGCCGGGGGCATCGGCCGGCACGATGAAGCAGGTGATGCCGGTGGAGTCGCCGTCATTTCCGCTGGTTCGGGCGAAGACCATGCAGTGGGTGGCCACATGCATGCCGGTGGACCACATCTTCTCGCCATTGATCAGCCAGCCGGGCTTGCCATACTTTTCGTGGGGGACGCCGCGGGTCTCCATGTGGGTGGCGTCCGAGCCGTGCAGGGGCTCGGTCAGGCCGAAGGTGGTGCGCATCTTACCCTTCAGGAGAAGGTCGGCGTAGGTCTCGTACTGGGCGTTGGTGGCGAACTCCTTGAACATCAGGATGAAGGGGTTGTTCCCGACGATCGAGTGCTCGTTCTGGAGGTCGTTGTGCAGGCCCAGGCCCTTGGCGGCCAGGTGCTCACGGATTACGGCCATGGCCAGGTTCGTGCCGCCCTTGCCACCCATCTCTGTGGGCCAGGCGAAGCGCAGGTGCCCGGCCTCGTCGGCCAGCTTGCGGGCCTGTCCCAGAAGATCCTCCCACTCATGGCGGGGCAGGCCGCCCTGGTCCCAGTCGGTCCGGGCCCACTCCCGGCGGTGGTCAAAGAACCGGATATTGTCGTCCTTGCGCTCGAGCGGCTTGATCTTGTTCTCGATGAACTCGTCGAGTTCTCCAAGGTAAGCAACGAGTTCGGGGGGCAGATTAAAGTCCATGACGTTTCCCTTCGGTCAGCCGGTCTTGCGCCGCGTCCATTGATGTTGACGAATTACAAGCCCATCCTCCGACGGGCAGATCGTCAAGCCCCCAACTCTCCCGAGGCGCCCCTACGTCATGGAAGTCGATATTCCCGCAGCCCTTGCCGCCCTGGCACCGAAACTCGGCGGAGCCGGCGTCGAAAAGGCCCAGCGCCTTACGGGCGGAGCCAGCATGGAGACCTGGGCCTTCACCCTTGTAGGTGGGGTTGAGCCGCGTCCCTTGATCCTTCGCCGCAGGGCGGCGCCGCTGGACCCGGAGACCTCCCGGTCCGCATCCATGGCGGCGGAGGCGGCGCTCATCGAGGCTGCGGGGCATGCCGGTGCCCCGGTCGCGCCCCTGGTGCGCCTTTGCGAGCCGGAGGATGGACTGGGCGAGGGCCACATCACTGGCTTCGTGGCCGGGGAGACCCTCGGGCGCAAGATCGTCGCCGATCCGCGGTTCGACGTCGTGCGGCCGCACCTCGCCCGCCAGTGTGGCCAGATCCTCGCCCGGATCCATACCATTCCCACCGGCGCAGCAACCCTGACGACCGCCGACGCCCAGGGCGAGCTGGACCGCTATGAGGCCATCTACCGCGCGTCCGGCGCGGAGCGACCGATCCTGGAACTGGCCCTGCAACACCTGCGCCGGAACCTGCCCCCGCCCATGCCGAACGTCGCGCTGCACGGAGACTTCCGGAACGGGAACATGATGTTCGATCCCGATCGCGGGGTGGCGGCGGTCCTCGACTGGGAGCTCGCCCACGTTGGCGACCCCGCCGAGGACCTGGGCTGGCTGTGCGTCAATTCCTGGCGTTTCGGCCGGGCCGACCGGCCGGTGGGCGGTTTCGGCGACTACCAGGACCTGCTGGAGGGCTACATCGAGTCGGGCGGGGCGGAGATTCCCCTGTCCCGGGTCCTCTTCTGGCAGGCCCTGGGGTCCCTCAAGTGGGGGATCATGTGCCTGATGATGTATTCCAGCTATGCGACGGGCGCGACCAACTCGGTGGAGCGACCGATGATCGGACGTCGGGTCTCCGAGACCGAGATCGATCTTGTGAACCTTCTGGAGGCGGGCCTGTGATCGAGCATCCCCGGGCGGACGAACTCATCGAGGCGGTGGCGGGTTGGGTGGAGTCGATCCGTCCCCAGCTCAATCCCCGGGATGCCTTCCTGTCCCGGGTAGCGGTCAACGCCCTCAACGCCGTGAAGCGCGAGCTGATCCAGGGTCCCGCCGCCGAGGTCGCCGCCAGGGCGCGCCTGTCCACCCTTCTGGGGATGGAGGCGGACCTTGGGACCCTGAATGCCGAGCTCTGTGAACGCCTGCGCCGGGGCGAGATGGATGTGGCCACCCCGGGGCTGCTCACTGCCCTCAAGGCCGGGATCGAGGACCAGATCGCTATCGACCAACCGACCTATGTTTCGGTGGGGCGCCGCTGAGGCGGTTGCCCGCGCCCTGCCGGCGCCCTTAGGTAACAGAAACAAGACGACGGAGGACAGCCATGAGCGACACCCAGGACCGGACCGACGAGGTCCTCTATGAGGTCTCCGAGGGCATCGCGACCCTCACCCTGAACCGGCCCGAGCGGCTGAACACCATTTCGGGGCCCATGCTGAACCAGCTGACCGCCCTGCTGGTCCAGGCCAACGAGGACCCCGAGGTCCGGGTGGTCGTGTTGACCGGGACGGGCAAGGCCTTCTGCGCTGGGCTCGACCTGGTCGGTGCCACCACCGGGACGGGCATAGGCTCCGATCCCTCCAGCCAGAACGTCTCGGTCAACCTCGACCTGCGGAACACCCCGCCGACAGTGCTGTTCGCCATGGACAAGCCGACCATCTGCGCCCTGAACGGCTCTGCGGCAGGCTACGGCATGGACACCGCCATGGGCTGCGACATCCGCATCATGGCCCGCAGCGCCAAGATGGCGGCGGCCTTCGTGAGGCGGGGCGTTGTGCCGGAGTCCGGTGGCACCTGGATCCTGCCGCGCCTCCTGGGCTGGGCCAAGGCCGCCGAACTGATCTTCACCGGCAGAACCCTCTCTGCCGAGGAGTCCCTCGAGATGGGCCTGACCAACGCCGTGGTCCCGGACGAGGAGATCTACACCGCCGCCCGGGCCATGGCCCTGGAGATCGCCGGCAACGCGCCCCTGGCGGTCCAGTCGGCCAAACGCCTGATGCGCATGGGCCTGAACGAGACCTTCAATGACCACGTGCACCACGTCTACCTGCAGTTCCTGCAGTTGATCCGTACCCGCGACTTCCGCGAGGGCATGGTCTCCTTCCTCGAGAAGCGCCCGGCCGACTTCACCGGCCGGTAAGGGGGGCAACGGCACCTCAGCTGCCCCCTCCGTCCCGGGGCTATCGCCCCGGTCCACCTCCCCCGAAGAGGTGGAGGAATTACGCGCTCTCAAATGCTCCCCATCTGGGGGAGCTCCCGGCGACGCCGGGTGAGGGGGTCAACGGCACCTCAGCTGCCCCCTCCGTCCCGGGGCCTTGCCCCGGTCCACCTCCCCCG
>CAIZKE010000282.1 GCA_903933475.1 uncultured Alphaproteobacteria bacterium
AATGCGGCCGGTGCGGTAATCGTGGCCCAGAGATATCCCCGGACGGGGCGTCCCAACGCCCGGGTCGCGCTGTTCGTCGCCAGCCTTGCCGGCGGCGCGCCCGTCCGCGTGGACCTTGGGCCAGACGCCGACATCTACCTGGCCCGTGTGGACTGGTCGCGAGACGGTCGGACTCTTTACGTCCAGCGCCAGTCCCGGGACCAGAAGCGGCTGGACCTGTTGGCGGTAAACCCCGCTGATGGCCGCTCGCGGGTACTGCTTACCGAGACGAGCGCCCACTGGGTGGAGCTCTCGGACGACTTCCGTCCGCTGAAGGACGGGACCTTCCTCTGGTCCTCCGAGCGGTCGGGCTGGAAGCACCTCTACCTCCATGGGGCGGACGGTCGGCTCCTCCGCCAGGTGACACGGGGTGACTGGCCCGTCGAAGCCCTGCAGGGAGTCGACGAGGCCCGGGGCGTGGCCTTCTTCACCGCCAACCGCGACACCCCCGTCGAGCGAAGGCTCTACGAGGTCTCGTGGAAGCGTCCGGCGCCGCCAAGGGCGATCACACCCGCCGGCGGCTGGTGGACCGTAAAGGTCGCCGGGCGGGGGACCGCCTTCACGGGAACCTACGAGGATCCCGCCACGCCGCCCCGGACCGGGCTCTACCGCGCCGATGGGAGCCTGGTGCGCTGGGTCGAGGAAAACCCCCTCGATTCCAGCCATCCCATGGCGCCCTATCGCGACGTCCTGCCTGTGCCGGAGTTCGGGACCCTGAAGGCCCAGGACGGATCGGACCTCTGGTGGTCCCTGCGCAAGCCGGCGGGATTCGATCCCTCCCGGCGGTACCCGGTTGTCGTGAAGGTCTATGGCGGCCCCGGCAGCGCCCAGGTCCGCAAGGTCTGGAACGATCCCGCCGACCTCCTCTACCTGCAGTCGGGCTTCCTGCTCTTTTCCCTCGATAACCGAGGCACGCCTAACCGGTCGGGGGGGTTCAAGACCGCCATCGACCGGCGGCTCGGCCAACTGGAGGTCGATGACCAGGTCGCCGGCGCCCGCTGGCTTGCGGGCCAGTCCTTCGTCGATCCGGCGAGGATCGGGGTCACCGGCTGGTCCTATGGCGGCTACATGGCACTCATGCTGCTGACTGCGCCCGACACCCCCTTCACCGCCGGGGTCTCCGGGGCGCCGCCGACCGACTGGACCCTCTACGACACCCATTACACAGAGCGTTACATGGGCAAGCCGTCGGAGAATCCCGCCGGCTACGCCGCCTCCGAGGTGACGGCCCGACTTGGGCGCCTGAAGCCGGATAGCCTCCTCCTGATCCACGGCATGGCGGATGACAACGTCACCTTTGATAACTCCACCCGGGTGATGGCCGACCTCCAGGCGCGGGGAACGGCCTTCGAGGCCATGGTCTATCCGGGGCTCCGGCACCGGGCCGGCTGGACCCAGGCCAACCTGATGCACAGGACACGGGCGACCCTGGACTTCTTCAAGCGCAATCTGGCGCCCGCGCGCTAGGCCCCGGGGCGCGGTTGCCCCCCACCGGGCTCCGCCCGGCGCTCCACTTGGGGGAGCAATGGGTACTCTGATGCCTCCCCCCAAGGGGGTGGTGGCGCGCGCAGCGCGACGGAGGGGGTCTGCTGAGGCTCCCGCTGGCGGGCCGCCTCAGCCCGCCGCCAGGGCCTTGTCCAGGTTGGCGGCGACCTTGTCGATGAAGCCCTCTGTGGTCAGCCACCCCTGGGAGTCGCCGACCAGAAGGGCCAGGTCCTTGGTCATGGAGCCGGCTTCGACCGTCTCGACGCAGACCCGCTCGAGCGTGCGGGCGAAATTGGCCAAGGCCTCGTTTCCGTCCAGCTTGGCGCGGTGCTCCAGGCCCTGGGTCCAGGCGAAGATCGAGGCGATCGAGTTGGTCGAGGTCGACTCGCCCTTCTGGTGCTGGCGGAAATGGCGGGTCACGGTGCCGTGGGCGGCCTCAGCCTCCATGGTCTTGCCGTCCGGGGTCAGGAGGACCGAGGTCATCAGACCCAGCGAGCCGAAGCCCTGGGCAACCTGGTCGGACTGGACGTCGCCATCGTAGTTCTTGCAGGCCCAGATGAAGCCGCCGTTCCACTTCAGGGCCGAGGCGACCATGTCGTCGATCAGGCGGTGCTCGTAGGTCAGGCCCGCCTCCTTGTACTGGGTGGCGAACTCGGCCTCGTAGATCTCGGAGAAGATGTCCTTGAAGCGCCCGTCATAGGCCTTGAGGATGGTGTTCTTGGTCGAGAGATAGACGGGATAGTTGCGCTGCAGGCCGTAGGCGAGGGAGGCGCGGGCGAACTCCCGGATCGACTCGTCGATGTTGTACATGGCCATGGCGACGCCGGAGCTGGGGTAATCGAAGACCTCGTGCTCGATCTCCTGGCCGTCCTCGCCGGTCCACTTGATGGTCAGCTTGCCCTTGCCGGGGACCCGGAAGTCCGTGGCGCGATACTGGTCGCCGAAGGCGTGGCGGCCGATGATGATGGGCTGGGTCCAGCCGGGGATCAGCCGCGGGACATTGCGGCAGATGATGGGCTCCCGGAAGACCACGCCGCCGAGGATGTTGCGGATCGTGCCATTCGGCGACTTCCACATCTTCTTCAGGTTGAATTCCTTCACCCGGGCTTCGTCCGGGGTGATGGTCGCGCACTTCACGCCGACGCCATGACGCTTGATCGCCTCGGCGGATTCGATCGTGACCTTGTCGTCGGTGGCGTCGCGATGCTCCATCCCCAGGTCGTAGTAGTCGAGGTCGATGTCCAGGTGGGGGAAGATCAGCTTGTCTTTGATCCACTGCCAGATGATGCGGGTCATTTCGTCCCCGTCCAGGTCCACGACAGGGTTGGCGACTTTGATCTTGGCCATGACGGGCGCGCACTCCTCGGCGAAACGATACGGTTGTGGAGGGTCTATACCCGCCCATGCGCCCGGCGCAAAGGCTGCGGGACCGGGTTCAGCTTGCGCGGCAGGGCGTGAGGCCTGAAAAGGACCGGGCATGACCCTGCTTGCTCCCGCCATCATTCTCGACCGGCCGCAGATGGCCGAGAACATAGGCGCTGTCGCGCGGGCCATGGCCAACTTCGGCCTGACCGACCTGCGCCTGGTAGCGCCGCGCGATGGCTGGCCCCAGGAGCGCGCCTGGGCGTCGGCCTCAGGTGCCGACTGGCCGCTGAACGCCGCCCGGGTCTACGGGACCGTGGCCGAGGCCATCGCCGACCTGACCCTGGTCCTGGCCACGACCGCCCGCCCGCGCGAACTCCAACTCCCCGTCCTGACCCCCCGGGAGGCCGTCGAACAGGCCCATGCGGAGGCGGTACAGGGGCTGCACACGGGACTGTTGTTCGGCCCCGAGCGGGCCGGCCTGGAGACCGCCGACATCGCCCTCTGCCAGGCCGTTGTGACCCTGCCGGTGGACCCGAGGTTCCGGTCGCTCAACCTGGCCCAGGCGGTGATCATCCTGGCCTATGAATGGCGCATGGGCCTTGATGCCGGCGCTCCGGCCATCTTCCGCCTCGGCCCGGAGCCTGCAGACGCCGCCACCCTGATGGGCCTTTACGGACACCTCGAGGCCGAGCTGGAAACCGCCGGCTTCTTCCATCCGCCCGAGAAGAAGCCCTCCATGGTCCAGAACCTCCGCTCCGCCCTGGGCCGGGGCCGGTTCAGCGAGCAGGAGGTCCGTACCCTCCGGGGCGTGATCACGGCCCTGTCCCGGGGTCGGGGGCGCGTGCTCGAGAAGATCGCCCGCAGCAAGGCCGAAGCCGAGCGCAAGACCAACTGAGAGACGCCGCCCATGACTGACCTTGACGCCCTCCGTGAAGCCGCCCGGGCGGCCTATGTCTTCACCCTGCCGCTCATCGAGATCGCCACCACCCGTAGCCGGGGACTGGCGGTTGGCTCGCCGATGAACACCTTCGGACACATGCGCAGGCTGGCGGACCACACGGCCCGGGCAGTGACGACGCCGAACAATGACACCTACTACTCCACGGCGCAGGTGGACCTGTCCGAAGGCCCTGTGACCCTGACCCTGCCGCCCTCGGGGGACCGGTATCTCTCGGTCCAGTTCATGGACGCCTACAGTAATACCTTCGCTATCCTGGGCACGCGGACCACGGGCGGGGAGGGCGGGACCTACACCCTGGTCGGGCCCGGCGACGCCGCCTCCCCGGGACCGCGCGTCCTGCGCTCGCCGACCCGCCACGTCTGGGTCCTGGCCCGTATCCTGGTGGAGGGGCCGCATGACGCCGCCGCTGCAAAGACAGTGCAGACCGGCCTGTCCATGCAGGGGCCGGCGGTCGCCGACCCCGGCACCTTTGCCTCGCGCGGCGCGGACTGGAAGGCCTACCTGGCCTCTGCCGCCGAGCTCATCCGGCTGAACCCCCCGCCGGTGATGGACGGCCTGATGCTGAGGCGGATGGCCCCCCTGGGCCTCGAAGCCTTCGATCCCGACGGGTTCACGATGGCGCAGGCCGAGGCCATCGCCGAGGGCCTGGATCAGGGCCGCAAGTTCAGCCGGGGGGCGGGCGGACTGACCGGCCCGAACTTCATCGACGGGTGGTCCTATCCGGATGCGCGGCTGGGGGACTTCGGACAGAACTACGCCCTGCGCGCCGCCGTGGCCGTGGGGGGACTCGCCGCCCTGCCGCCAGCCGAGGCCATGTACATGCGCGCCCAGGGAGACCTGCCGCGGGCCCTGTTCGATGGCGCCCGCAGCTGGTGCCTGCACTTTGCTGCGGACCGCCAGATCCCCGTCGACAGCTTCTGGTCCCTGAGCCTCTACGAGGCGACCGAGGACGGGCAGTTCTTCTTCACAAGGAACGACCTCAACCGCTTCGCCATCGGCGACCGGACGCCGGGCCTGGCCCGCAATCCCGACGGCTCCCTGGACATCTGGATCGGGGCCGCCTCACCAGGGCCGGAGCGGGAGTCGAACTGGCTGCCGGCGCCGGAGGGGCCCTTCGCCCTCTTCATGCGGGCCTACCTGCCGCGGCCCGAGTTGCTGGATGGCCGCTGGCGCCTGCCACCTGTCGAGCCCGCCTGACCGCGCCGGCATTGCATTTCATGCTCCGCTGGGGTAAGCACCGCGCCTTCCGCGCGTGAGACCTTTGTGTCCTTCGCCGGCATGACGGGCAGATGCAGAGCCGCCGTTGCAATCGCGGTCCCCAAGGGGCACCGCCGGCCTGCGTCACATGAAGAGAGACGACACATGTCGAAGCGCCACTCGGCGAAATACAAACTTGACCGGCGGATGGGCGAGAACATCTGGGGTCGCCCGAAATCCCCGGTCAACCAGCGCTCCTATGGCCCCGGCCAGCATGGCCAGCGCCGCAAGCAGAAGACCTCCGACTTCGGCCTGCAGCTGCGGGCCAAGCAGAAGCTGAAGGGCTATTACGGCAACCTGACCGAGAAGCAGTTCTCTCGGACCTACCAGGAAGCCGCCCGCCGCAAGGGTAACACGGGAGAGACCCTGATCGGCCTGCTCGAGGCCCGTCTGGACGCGGTGGTCTACCGCGCCAAGTTCGTGCCCACCGTCTTCGCCGCACGCCAGTTCGTGAACCACGGCCATGTGACGGTGAACGGCAAGCGGGTGAACATCGCCTCCTACCGGGTGAAGATCGACGACGTGGTCCAGGTGCGCGAGCGCTCGCGCAACATGGCCCTGGTCCTCGAAGCCCTGCAGTCGGGCGAGCGCGACACCCCCGACTATATCGAGGTCGACGCCAAGGCCATGTCGGCCCGATTCATCCGGACCCCGGAGCTTTCCGAGGTGCCCTATCCGGTGAAGATGGAACCCAACCTCGTGGTCGAATTCTACGCGTCCTGATCCGGACGCCGACCCAAGACGAACATGGGCCCCGGAGCGATCCGGGGCCTTTTTCGTTAGGACCCGGCTTGCGGTTGGTCGCTGATTGGAGCGGAATGGGGACGTGCTGTACCGACGCTTCCTCCTTGCCGGAACCCTGGCCCTCGCCGGCTGCGCGAGCCTTCCTCGGCGGGAGCACTTTCCGGCCACGGGCCCCTATCCGGAGCTGGAGCCCGTGCGCCTTGTCCGCTCCGGGCCCGAGGGCCTGGTGATCGAAATCGCCAGCCGGGGCTGCGAGGGGCGGCCTGACATCGTCTTCCATGTTGAGCGCGGGAGCGGGGCCGCCGCCGTCGCCTTCGCCCGCCGCCGACTTCAGACCTGCCGCGGTAACCCACCGGGCTGGGTAGAGGTCGCCTTCAGCCGGGCCGAACTGGGGCTGGCGCCCGGCGAGCCGGTCTTCGTCCTCAACCCGCTGTCGGCGGGACCGGATCGATGAAGCGGGCGACCATCTCGATCGGGACACGCCGGGGGCGACCACCCTCGCGCTCGATGAGGCACCATGTGGTCCGCACCTGGGCGCACATGGCACCGTTCGGTCCGTCGATCCGGACATAGCGGTCGAAGCGGGGACCGTCTGCCTCCCGGGCCACCCAGGTCCGGCCTGTCGCCGTCTCTCCCGGCATCAGGGCGCGTCTGTAGTCGACCTCATGCCGCAGGCAGATCCAGGCCCAGCGCGCCTGAACGTCCTCAGGCTGGCGGGACTCCCAATGGGCGATGGCCAGGTCCTGGGCCCAGGACAGGTAGACGACATTGTTGACGTGCCCGTTGGCGTCGATGTCCACCGGTCCCGGCACAAAGGGCCGGGAGAAGACCTGCTGGTCCTCCGGTGGCTCGAACAGGTGGCTCATGGGGCGCCCGTCAGGCGATGAGGCCCTGCTCCGCCATGTGGGTCTTGAGCTCGCCGGACTGGAACATCTCCTTGACGATGTCCGCCCCGCCGATGAACTCGCCCTTGACGTAGAGCTGGGGGATGGTCGGCCAGTCCGAGAAGGTCTTGACCCCCTCGCGCAGGTCCTGGTCCTGGAGGACGTCGACCCCGATATAGTCCACGCCCATATGGTCCAGGACCTGGACAACCAGGGCGGAGAAACCGCACCGGGGCTGGTCGGGCACCCCCTTCATGAACAGCACTACCGGATTGGCGGCGATGGTCTGGCCGATGAAGTCGTGAACCGGAATATCGGTGGTCATGAGGAAATCTCCCGAAGGCTGTTCTTCAGCTAGGCGCCCGCCAGCGCCGGGTCAAGGCGCAGGTTCAGCCGGCCTGGTCCGGCGCCAGGGTTTCAAGGGCCAGGGCGTGGAGCTCGCCCCCGACCTTGCCCTTGAGCGCGGCATAGACCAGCTGGTGCCGCCGCACCCGCGGCACACCACTGAAGGCGCTGCTCACGATCCGGGCGCGATAGTGGTCGCCATCCCCCGCCAGGTCCTCGATGCGGATGTCGGCGTCCGGAAACGCCTCCCGCAGTTCAGCCTCAAGGGCGGTCTGGGTCATGGGCATTTGGCGAGCTCCGGACGCGAGTCAGGCCCGCATGATGGCACACTTCCCCCAGGTCCGGGATTCCCGGGAGCCTTCCGCCGTCAGTCCACAATGGCCGAGTAGACGAGGTTCTTCAGCTGGCCCCGGAAGTTAAAGGTTCCGGAGGGCATGAGCTGGGTCATGAAGACCATGGTCATGTCCTCCTTCGGGTCCACCCAGAAGATGGTCGAGGCCGCGCCGCCCCAGTAGTAGTCGCCGACGCCGAGGCCGCCGGTCTCGACCACGCCCTGAGTCGAGGCGAAGCCCAGCCCGAAGCCCACGCCCTCGTTGGCCGTCTCGGAGAAGGCACCGATGGCCAGCTGGGTCAGGTCCTTGCCGCCGGGCAGGTGGTTCATGTGCATCATCTCAAGGGTCCGTGGCCCCAGGATGCGCACGCCGCCCAGTTCGCCGCCCCGGCGGAGCATCTCGCAAAACCGCATGTAGTCTGCCGTGGTGCCTGTCAGGCCACCACCGCCCGACTTGAAAGCGGCGTCTCGGGTGTAATTGCTGGTCTGGGGATCGTCGATCAGCTTCAGCGCCTTGTCCGGTCCGCGCTGGTAGTTGGCGCAGAAGCGGTCGACCTTGTCGGGGGCGACCCGGAAGGCGGTGTCGACCATGCCCAGGGGCTCGAAGATTTCCTCCCGCAGGAAGTCGGCGAAGGGGCGGCCCGAGATGATCTCGACCAGGGCGCCGCAGACGTCGGTGGCCAGGGAGTACATCCAGCGTTCGCCGGGATGGTAGCGCAGCGGCACCTCGGCCAGCTTGTCCATGAATTCCACCATGGTGTCGGTGGTGTCCGATGAGCGGATCCTGAGCGCCCGGTAGACCTTGTCGATGGGGTGCTGGAGTCCAACGCCGGGAAGTCCCCCGCCATAGGTCAGGCCCGCAGCGTGCGACAGCACGTCCCGGAAAGTCGCCGGCCGGCGAGGCCGCTCGGTGACCATGTCCTCGCCTTCGCCGGACACCCAGACCCGGTGGTTCTTCCAGGACGGGACATAGCGGCTCACCGGGTCGTTCAGCTGGAAGTAGCCCCGCTCGTACAACATCATCAGGGCGACTGAAGTGATCGGCTTGGTCATGGAATAGATGCGGAAGATGGCGTCGTCGCGCATGGGCCTGTTCCGCTCCAGGTCCATGCTGCCGAACGCTCCGGAGTAGGCGGGGACGCCGTGGCGGGCGATGGCGATCTGGCAGCCGGCGATCTTCTGCGGACCGATGTAGTTGCGCTCAATATGCTCGCCGATGCGCTCCAGGCGCGAAAGGTCGAATCCGGTTGCGTGCGTCGCCGTCATGGCTCTGGGCCTCCCCCCGTATTTGTCTCTAGGACTTTCCGGGGCATCATGCGCCTCACAGGCGGGGCGTGGCCAGCCCCCGCGACGCTTTGGGAGCCGCACCATGACCGCCATCCTCGATACCCTTGCTGAGTCCATCGCCGAGGCCCTGCGCGCCCGGGGCGAAACGGTCGCCGTTGCTGAAAGCTCCTCCGGGGGGCTGATCTCGGCGGCCCTGCTGGGGGTTGGCGGTGCCTCGGCCTACTATCTGGGCGGCGGCGTGATCTACACCGCCAAGGCCCGCTTCGCCCTGCTGGACATCCCGCGTGAAGCGACGGCGGGCATGCGCTCGTCCAGCGAGCCCTATGCCCTCCTCCTGGCGCGATCGGTACGGGAGCAGTTCGGAGCCAGCTGGGGTGTTTCCGAGACCGGTGCGGCCGGGCCAACCGGGAACGGCTACGGGGATGCGGCCGGACACTCCTGCGTGGCCATCTCGGGACCCATCGAGACCGTGGTCACCCTGGAGACGGGCAGCGCAGATCGCCGGGCCAACATGGAGGCCTTCGCCGCCGCGGCCCTCGATCTTTTGGGCCGTGGCCTGGCCGCCGCGGGCTGAGCCTCAGCCCATATAGCCGGGCATCCAGCCTTCGTGGCGGCCCCGGAGGTCGTCGAGGGCCAGGCTGAAGACGCCTTCGCAGGCGAGGATGCGTCCGCCAGCCGATCCGATCATCTGCGCAGGAACCCCGGCGGCGACCGCGGCTGACAGCACGGCGGCGGCGTCCGCGCAGCCGAGCAGGTATCGTCCCTGGTCCTCGCCGAACAGCCAGGCCTGGGCGGGCAGGGGCCCTTCCGCCTTAAGGGTGATCCCCATATCGGAGGCCAGGGCCATCTCAGCGGCGGCGGCGGCAAGTCCGCCATCAGAGAGGTCGTGGACAACCTTGACCTGGCCGGATCGGATCAGACTTCGGACCAGGTCGCCGTTCCTGCGCTCCGCGGCGAGGTCCACCGGGGGCGGGGCGCCATCCTCACGGCCCAGGATCTCGCGGAGGTACATGGAGGCACCCAGTTCTCCATGGGTCTCGCCCAGGAGCACCAGGGACATGCCGTTCTCCAGACTGGAGAAGTCCGCGCGATGGGCATGGTCCGGGATCAGGCCAACGCCCCCGACGGTCGGGGTCGGCGGGATCGCGACGCCGCTCGTCTCGTTGTAGAGGCTGACATTGCCGCTCACGACTGGGAAGTCGAGGACGCGGCAGGCTTCGGCCATGCCGTCGATGGCGCGAACTATCTGGCCCATGATCTCGGGCCGCTCCGGATTGCCGAAATTCAGGTTGTCCGTGATGGCTATGGGGTCCGCCCCGACAGACGTGAGATTGCGCCAGGCCTCGGCCACCGCCTGCTTCCCACCTTCGAAGGGGTCGGCCTGGACATAGCGGGGGGTGCAGTCCGAGGTGGCGGCGATGGACTTTGGGGTCCCGTGCACTCGCACGATCCCTGCGTCTGCGCCCGTGGCGCTGTCCTCAAGGGTGTCGGCCATGACATGGCGGTCGTACTGCTCCCAGAGCCAGCGCTTGGAGGCCATGTCGGGGGCGGACATCAGGCGCAGGACCGCTTCGGCGAAGTCGGGCGGCGCCGGCACGCTGGATGGCTCCACCCGGGGCTGCAGAACGGGCTGGGTCCAGGGGCGGTCATAGAGCGGCGCATCGTCGGAAAGGGGGCCCAGTGGCAGGTCGCACACGATCTCGCCCTGGTGGTGGAGCACGATCCGCCCGGTGGTCGTGGTCTGGCCGATGACGGCAGCGTCCAGTCCCCACTTCTCGAAGATCCGCTGCCCGTCAGCCTCGCGGCCAGGCTTGAGGATCGCCAGCATGCGCTCCTGGCTCTCCGAGAGCATCATCTCGTAGGCGCTCATGCCGGTCTCGCGCTGGGGCACCCTGTCGAGGTTAAGCTCGATCCCGACCCCACCCTTGCCCGCCATCTCCACGGACGAGGAGGTCAGGCCCGCTGCGCCCATATCCTGGATGGCAGCCACGGCACCTGAGGCCATGAGCTCAAGGGTCGCCTCGATGAGCAACTTCTCGGCGAAGGGGTCGCCCACCTGAACCGTAGGCCGCTTCTCGTCCGAGGCGTCGTCGAACTCTGCCGAGGCCATGGTGGCGCCGTGGATACCGTCGCGGCCGGTCTTGGAGCCGAAATAGACCACCGGCAGCCCCGCCGCCGGGGCGGCCGAGTAGAAGATGGAGTCCGCTTCCGCCAGGCCCACGCACATGGCGTTGACCAGGATGTTGCCGTCGTAGCCCCTGTGGAAATTGGTCTCGCCGCCGATGGTGGGCACGCCGACGCAGTTGCCGTAGCCACCAATGCCCGCGACCACGCCGGACACCAGCCGGCGTGTACGCGGATGGGCCGGGTCGCCGAAGCGCAGGGCGTTGAGCAGGGCGATGGGCCGGGCGCCCATGGTGAAGACGTCCCGCATGATCCCGCCCACACCCGTCGCCGCGCCCTGGTAGGGCTCGATGAAGGAGGGGTGGTTGTGGCTCTCCATCTTGAAGATGCAGGCCTGGCCGTCGCCGATATCCACCACGCCGGCGTTCTCGCCGGGGCCACAGATCACCCGCGGTCCGGTGGTCGGGAACTTGGACAGGTGGCGGCGGCTCGATTTGTAGGAGCAGTGCTCGGACCACATGACCGAGAACACGCCCAGCTCGACGAGATTCGGCTCGCGCGCCAGGCGTCGCAGGATGAGTTCATACTCGTCGGGCTTCAGCCCGAACTCGGCGGCCGTCTGGGCCATGGACTGGGTCGCAGAAGTCATGAGCGGGTTCTAGCCGGACTCGCGCGGAAGGGCGATAGGCCCGCAATGCGAGTCTTGACCTGTAATTTTTACAACGTATAGGTACCTCATGCAGTGAGGAGGCCCCCGTGTCCAAAATCATCGACAAACGCGTCTGCGCCGAGATCGACGGCGACTTCGTCCTCTTCCTGATCGGCATGCGGGTGAACCGCCCCCTGAAGTTCTGGAAGTGGGGACCGGTGGCCAACGCCATGCCGAAGATGATCATCGAGCTGTCCAAGCGGCCAGAGCTCGGAATGCTTCACGCCCGGACCCACTTCGGCTTCCCGGACATCTTCCTGGTCCAGTACTGGCGCAGTTTCGATCACCTGGAGGCCTACGCCCGGTCCCGCGAGCTGGCGCACCTGCCCGCCTGGCAGGCCTTCAACACCTCCGTGGGCTCCAATGGCGACGTCGGCATCTGGCATGAGACCTACCTGATCCAGAACGGGGCCTACGAGAACGTCTACAACAACATGCCCGCCTTCGGCATGGGTCTGGCCGGTCAGGTGCGCGACGCCACAGGCGCACGCAAGGACGCCCGGCAGAGACTACAGGCGGCCTCGGGTCACCCACAGGGCGAGTGAGGCGGCCCATTCCGGCCTCAGACATTGCCCGAACCTCCAATGCTGGCTAGCGTCCCCCGGACAGGCCCCGCAGACGCGGGGCGAACCAGGAGACACAGATGGCCAATGGGGGGATTTTCCGACGCAAGTCCGTCGCCCAGATCCAGTCCGAGCATGAACATGGTGAACTCAAGCGTACCCTCGGGGCGCTGAACCTCACCCTGCTCGGTATAGGCTGCATCATCGGGACGGGCATTTTCGTCCTGACCGGCCGAGCCGCCGCCGAGTTCGCCGGGCCGGGGATCATGATCTCCTTCATCATCACCGGCACGCTCTGCGCCTTCGTAGCCCTCTGCTATGCCGAACTGGCCTCGGTGCTACCTGTCTCTGGATCCGCCTATTCCTACTCCTACGCCTCCATGGGCGAGATCGTCGCCTGGGTCATGGGCCTGCTGCTGATCCTGGAGTATGGCCTTGCAGGATCCACTGTTGCGGTGGGCTGGTCAGGCTACCTTGTCAGCCTGCTGAAGGACATTGGGGTCGTGATCCCGCCCGCCTTCACGGCGGCTCCCGGTGTGGCGGTCAAGGACGCCTCTGGTGCTGTAGTCGCCACGGGGATCATGAACCTTCCCGCCATGGTTGCCCTTCTCGCCGTGACGGGCCTGTTGGTCAGGGGCGTGTCGGAGTCCACGACCGTCAACAACATCGTCGTCGTTATCAAGGTGGCCGTGGTGATCGCTTTCATCGGGATCGGCGCCTTCCACGTTAACCCCGACCTCTGGAGCCCGCTGATCCCGCCCCAGGTCCCAGCGCCTCCCGCAGGTACGCCCATGGACATCTGGAGCCAGATCTGGCGGGCCCTGGGAGGTGTCATTAGCGGCGATACTGACTCCCGCTTCGGGGTCAGCGGCGTCATTCAAGCCGCTGCGGTCATCTTCTTCGCCTACCTCGGCTTCGAAGCGGTCTCAACCGCCGGTGCCGAGAGCCGCAACCCGGCCCGCGACATGCCGATCGGCATCCTGGCGTCGCTGGCCATCTGCACCGTCCTCTACATCCTGACCTCGGCCGTGCTGGTGGGCATCGTGCCCTATCAGTCCCTCGACAACCCCGCGCCGATCGCCCTGGCGGTGGATGCGATCGGCCTGGGCTGGTTCGCCATCCTGGTAAAGATCGGGGCGCTCGCCGGCCTGTCCTCGGTGATGCTGGTCCTGCTCTATGGCCAGACCCGGATCTTCTACACCATGAGCCGGGACGGCCTGCTGCCGGATGTCCTGTCCCGCGTGCATCCGAAGTTCCAGACGCCTTGGGTGAACACGATCCTGGTCGGCGTCCTGGCCTGCCTAGCCGCCGGCTTCATGTCCCTCGACAAGCTGGCTGACCTGTCCAATGTCGGTGCGCTGACGGCCTTTGGCGTGGTCTGCGCCACGGTGATCTACCTCCGCCTGGCCTCGCCTGGCCTTGAACGTCCGTTCAAGGTTCCGCTCTACCCGGTGGTCCCGATCCTGGGCGTGCTGATGTGTGGCCTGCTGCTGCTCACCCTCATGAGGACGGACCACACCCGCAACTTCTTCCTCGGCTACCTCGTCATCGGCATCGTGGTCTATTTCGTCTACGGTATGCGCAACTCGAGGCTGGGACGCGGGATCCTGGTCACGGGTCACGAGGCCGACCCGATGGAACTGCCCCACAAGGGCGATTGACGGATAAGTCCGGGCTGAAACAGAGAGGGCCCCTCCGGTTCCGGAGGGGCCCTTTTCTTGTCCGCTGGCGAGTCCGGCGACCCGGCGGTCAGACGGTCTCGAGCAGGCTCTGGAAGAGCAGGGCGCCGTCCGCCGACCCCAGCTCCGCCTCGAAGGAACGGTCAGGGTGGGGCATTAGCCCCAGGACGTTGCCGCCTTTGTTGATCAGCCCGGCGATGTCATTGAGCGAGCCATTGGGATTGTCCGCATAGCGGAAGACCACCTGGCCTTCGCCCTCGACGCGGGAAAGGGTGTCTGCGTCCGCGAAGAAGGCGCCCTCGCCATTGCCTACGGTCATCACCGCTTGGCGACGGCTACCAAAGGCGCGGGTGAAACGGGTGTCTGGGCGGACGATGTCGAGATCCACCGGCTTGCAGACGTATTTCAGCGCCGCATTGCGCAGTAGGGCACCGGGCAGGAGGCCGCTCTCGCAGAGCACCTGGAAGCCGTTGCAGATGCCGACGACCGCTACGCCGCGCTCAGCCGCCTTGCGCACCTCGGTCATGACCGGCGACAGGGCCGCCATGGCCCCGCAGCGCAGGTAGTCGCCGTAGGAAAAGCCCCCCGGCAGGACGATCAGGTCCAGTCCCGGCGGCAGGGCGGTCTCGGCATGCCAGACCATGTGGACGCTTGCGCCCGTGGAGCGCTCGACGGCGACCTTGCAGTCCCGGTCACAGTTGGAGCCTGGAAAGACGACGACGGCAGCCTTCATGGTCAGGCGACCTCGATCCGGTAGCCTTCGATGACGGTGTTCGCCAGGAGGGTCTCGCACATCCGGCGCACCTCGCCCTCCGCGGCCGCAGGGTCAGAGCCAGCGAGGTCGAACTCGACTGTCTTGCCGACCCGGACGTCCGAGACGCCGCTCCAGCCGAGCCCTTGCAGGGCGTTCTCGACGGCCTTGCCCTGGACGTCGAGGACGCCCGGCTTCAGAAACACATGGACCCTTACGCGCACTAGTGCAGCCCTCCCCGGATGACGGTCGGCATTTCCTTCATGATGCCCAGGCGACGGGCTACTTCGGCATAGCCCTCGATAGCGTCGCCGAGGTCGCGGCGGAAAAGGTCGAGGTCAAGCTTCTCCCGGGTCTGTGCGTCCCAGAGCCGGCAGTTGTCCGGGCTGATGTCATCGGCCAGGACCACGCGGGAGAAGTCGTTCTCCCAGAGCCTGCCGTACTCCACCCGGAAGTCGATCAGCGAGATGCCCACCGCCCCGAAGGCGCCGTTCAGGAAGTCGTTAACCCTCAGGGACATGGCCATCATGTCGTCGAGCTCCTGGGTCGAAGCCCAGTTGAACGCGGTGATGTGCTCCTCGGTCACCATGGGATTCCCCAGCTTTTCGTCCTTCAGGTAGAACTCGATGATCGACCGGGGCAGGGCCTGGCCCTCGGGGATACCGAAGCGCTGCGACAGCGAGCCCGCAGCGGTGTTCCGCACCACGACCTGAAGGGGAATGATCTCCAACTCGCGGATCAGCTGTTCGCGCAGGTTGAGCCGTCGGATGAAATGGTTCTGGACACCGATCGTATTCAGCCGGGTCATAAAGTACTCGCTGATCCGGTTGTTCAGTACGCCCTTGCCCTCGAGCACGGCCTGTTTGGCATTGTTGTAGGCGCTGGCGTCATCTTTGAAGTACTGGATCAGGGTGCCGGGCTCGGGACCCTCATAGAGAATCTTGCCGTGCCCTTCGTAGATCTTCTTGCGACGGGTACTCATCGGCGCCTTCTCCAGGCCTCAGGGGCGGGACAGGTCTTCCGGAGACAAAAAGGCGCGGGAGCAACGGCCCGCGCACATCCGGACGACTCGACGATCGTGTCCCGCCGAGGCCGCTGCAAGCTAGCCGAACCGGGGGGGGTTCGCAAACCGCACTGCTTTCCGTTGCGGACCGGCGATGCAGCGGATAGACAGCCCCCTCAAAGCCTGTTTGGGAACACCATGACCTCTTTTGAAAATCGTGAGCGCGGGTTCGAGAGCAAGTTTGCCCTCGACCAGGAGCAGGAATTCAAGGCGGCGGCCCGGCGTAATCGCATGCTGGGCGAGTGGGCGGCGGGCCTGATGGGCCTGCAGGGTGATCATGTTGCCGAATACGCCAAGGCGGTGGTCAAGTCCGACCTCGAACTCCCCGGTGACGACGACGTGCACCGCAAGGTCTTCGAGGACCTCAAGGGTGCGGGCGTGAGTGTCTCCGAGGGGGATGTCCGCAACAAGATGGGCGAGTACCTCGCCGTGTCGCGCCAGCAGCTGCGCGACGGCAACTAGAGGGCGGCCCGGGCCCTACAGCCTTCCGGTTAGGCGCCCAGGACCCTGGCGAAGACCGTATCGACAGCCTTGAAGTGGTAGCCGAGGTCGAAGAGCTCGGAGAGCTCTTCTGCGTCCAGGTGCGGCTGGATGGAGGGATCGGCCTTCAGGAAACCCAGGAAGTCGCCCTCGCCGCGCCAGACTTTCATGGCGTTGGTCTGCACCGCCGAATAGGCGGCCTCGCGCGACATGCCCTTCTGGGTCAGCGCCAGCAGGACCCGCTGGGAATGCACCAGGCCGCCGAGGCGGTCGAGATTGCGCATCATGTTCTCGGGATAGATCATCAGGCGCTCGACCACGCCCGCAAGGCGACGCAGGGCAAAGTCGAGGTGGATGGTCGTGTCCGGTGCGATGGCTCGCTCGACGCTGGAATGGCTGATGTCGCGTTCGTGCCAGAGGACGACGTTCTCCAGGGCCGGCGTCACGGCTGAGCGGATCAGGCGGGCCAGGCCCGTGAGGTTCTCGGTCAGGATCGGGTTGCGCTTGTGCGGCATGGCACTGGACCCCTTCTGGCCGGGATCAAAGGGCTCCTCCGCTTCCAGGACCTCGGTGCGCTGGAGATGCCGGATTTCCACCGCCAGGCGCTCGATGGCGCTGCCGGCGATAGCGAGAGCGGCGAAATAGGCGGCGTGGCGGTCGCGCGGGATGACCTGGGTTGAGACCGGCTCCACAGCCAGGCCCATCTTCGCGGCGACGTGGGCCTCCACTTCGGGGGCCACGTTGGCGAACGTACCAACGGCGCCCGAGATGGCGCAGGTGGCGATCTCGGCCCGGGCGGTCACCAGGCGTTGCCGCGTGCGTTGGAACTCGGCGTAGTGACCGGCCAGCTTCAGGCCAAAGGTCGTGGGCTCGGCGTGAATACCGTGGCTGCGGCCTACGCAGGGGGTCATCCTGTGCTCCAGCGCCCGCCGCTTCAGGGCTGCCAGGACCAGGTCCACGTCCTCGATCAGCAGGTCCGTGGCCCGCGACAGCTGGATAGCGAGGGCGGTGTCGTTGACGTCCGAGGAGGTCATGCCCTGGTGCAGGAACCGCGCCTCCGGCCCGACCAGTTCGGTGACGTGGGTCAGGAAGGCGATGACGTCATGCTTCACCTCGCGTTCGATCTCGTCGATCCGGTCGACGTTGAAGATCGCACCCCGGCCCTTTTCCCAGATGGTCCGGGCGGCTTCCTTGGGGATCACGCCGAGTTCGGCCATCTTGTCGGCCGCATGGGCCTCGATCTCGAACATGATGGTGAAGCGCGTCTGGGGCTCCCAGATGCGGGCGAATTCGGGGCGGGTGTAGCGCGGGATCATGCCTCGGGCTTCTAGGCCCAAGTGAGGGCGGATGCAAAGCCGGCGGCGGCATCAGCCCGCAGAGGAGCCCTTGAGGGTCTCGAGGTAGTACCTTCGGAAGGCGAGGGTGGCCCGGTCTGAGCCTACGGAGTGCTCCTCGGAGGGCGGCGGAACCTCTTTTGGCCAGGAGCTTTCCACCACGTCCCGGTCCTCATCAGCGATCTTTGCGGCATTGCTCTCAAAGAGACCGGTAAAGCCCTTCCACCTCAGGAAGCTGCGCGCGCCGACCACGAAGAGCCGGGTGTGGGTGGCGTCGATGGGAACGACCAGGGCGTGGATCTTCAGGCGCATCCGCGGGATCGGGATGTGCAGGGTCATGACGTTCGGGCGGTGGAAGTCCAGCCGGCCGCCACCATCCCGGCCGTCCATGAGGGCATGGGTGGAGCCACCGAAGTCGGTGTCTTCCCAGATCACCTCCATCTCGGAGTCCAGCTTCATGTGGCGGCTGACGAACTTCCCGATGGTCTTGCGATGGACAAAGGGCAGGTGCGGACTGTCGAGCATGTTCTCCATGGCCCGCGTCCAGTGGCAGTTCCAGGTCCGCTCGACGATGATCCGCGCCAGGGAGGGATCGGTCAGGGTCTCCGGAACAACGGGCTCGCCGGGTGGGTCTCCCGCTGGGTCGGTGTAGGCCCAGACGAAGTCGCCGATCGCCCGGGCCGGAAGCGCCATCGCGCCGAGGGTCTCCAGCCGGGCCTTCGGGTTCAGGGGCACGCCCCGGTTGGTTCCGTCTGTCCCGAACCTCCAGCCATGGAAAGGACACTCCAGGCACCCCTCCGGCGTGATGCGTCCCAGGGAAAGTCTCACACCGCGATGGGGGCACTTGTCCACAAGCACGCCTGGCGTTCCGCCGGGACCGAGGAAGACCGCAAGGCGCTCTCCCGCCACCTGGACGCCCACCGGCCCCTGCGCGAGGCTGCGCAGGGGAAGGAGAGGGGTCCAGACCCGGGCGAAGTCCCCGAACATCAGGCCTCTCCGCGGGCCTTACGAGCGTCTGCCAGGGCTTTCACCAGTCCGAAGGAGCCGAGGAAGTAGTGGAAGGCCGCCCACAGGTAGAAACACAGGGAAATGATCACGCCCGACCGGGTCGCATCCACCAGGCTGTCTTGGCAGCGCGCGACCAGGCCAGGCGCCGATCCTGCCGGCGCCAGACCGCCGGGGCAGGCCTTGGCGAAGTTCTCTGCGCCGCCGGCGCCCCCCAGCATCTGGCCGAGCGAGGCCAGTACGCCGTGCCCGGGACCATTGTTGAAGTTGAACTGGGCGAACTGGTCGATCACCCAGCCGGTAAAGGGCGGGCCTCCGCCAAGGGCGATCAGGTTCAGGAAGAACAGCATGATGGCCGCCGCCGTCGCCCGGCGACGGCTCTCGACCATGTTCTGGACCACGCCGAAGGTCGGGCCGAGATAGATGTAGTGGAAGATGCCAGGGATCAGGAGGATCAGGGCTGCCGACTGCCAGGAAGGCTGGAGATAGGCGACGATGTAGATCGGCGTCGCGATGGCTAGGCCGATGGCCGGGGCCAGCGAGTACCACCGGGGGCTGCGCAGGGCGAGGCGGTCAGTCACCACGCCTCCAAGCAGGGTGCCGATGCCCGCCGAGATGCCACCCACCAGGCCGGTGATAAGGCCAACCTGGGCATAGTCGAGGCCAAAGGCTCGGGAGAAGTAGGGCGGCACGAACTGGCCCGACCCATAGGAGCCGAAAGAAGCGATGGTCACGCCCAGGATCATGTGAAGCACCGGCCACTTGCCGAACAGGGTTTTCACGATGGCCCCTATCTCGCGGAACTCACCGCCCAGCGAGAAAGGCGGATGCGCTGGAAGCGAAGCCCCGCCGTCGGCCTCGGAGTGACCCCGGGGGGGTTCCTTGATCAGGAGCTTGATGGCGATGGCGATGAGGATGCCCGGCAGGCCCACCAGCATGAAGGCCACTCGCCAGGAGAAGTTCTGGGCTAGCCATCCCCCCGCCACGGCGCCAAGCATGGTGCCGATGGGGATCCCCAGGGCATAGACGGCCAGGGCGCTGGCCCGCTTCTTGGGCTCGAAGTAGTCGCTGATCAGGGAATGGGACGGTGGGTTCAGTCCCGCCTCGCCAAAGCCCACCCCGAACCGGTAGGCCGCCAGCATGGCGAAGCTTGTCGCCGTGCCGCAGAGGGCGGTGAATCCCGACCAGATGACGATCGCCGCGGTGATGATGTTGACCCTGGAGAACCGCTCTGCGAGGCGCGCGATCGGGATCCCGAGGGTGGTATAGAGCAGGGCGAAATAGAGCCCTCCGAGGAGGCCGAGCTGGGTGTCCGTGATCTTCAGGTCGACCTTGATGGCCTGGCCGATCGTGGAAATGATCGTACGGTCGATGAAGTTGAAAGTGTAGGCCGTGACCAGGAGGGTCAGGACCACAGACTTGTAGTTGTTCGAATAAACAGGGCGATCCGCTGACGGCAGATCGACTTCACTCGCAGACATAGGCCTTCTTCCCCCCTTGGCGGCGACCGCCTTGATCAACATTCTCACGGTTCGGCGGGGCAGGGGAAGGGGCTGTCATGGGCCTGCGGGCCGGGATCGGCTAGAAGGCGGAATGATCGAGCAGATCACAGACCCCATGGATCCCCGCATCGCCGACTACCAGGAGGTCCGCGAACGCGACCTCGTGGGCCGGCGAGGGCGCTTCATCGCAGAGGGTGAGGTTGTGCTTCGTGCGCTCCTCGGGAGTTCCCAGGCGCGCACCGTTTCTCTCCTGGTCGCTGATCGTCAGAGGGTGCGGCTGGAACCCCTGATTTCGGCCCTTCCGGGCGAAACGCCTGTCTTCGTTGCCTCTCAGGCCATCATGGACGCCATCGTTGGGTTTCCCATCCACAGGGGCATCCTCGCCGTCGGGGAGAGGCCTGCGCCGCCCGAGCCCTCCAGCCTGCTCGCCGGCGTCCCCAGGGAGGGCCTGATCCTGGCCCTCTCCGGGATTTCCAACCACGACAACATGGGCGGCCTGTTCCGTAACGCCGCCGCATTCGGCGTCTCGGCGGTACTGCTCGATGCCGGCTGCTGCGACCCCCTCTACCGGAAGGCGCTCAGGGTATCGGTGGGCGCTGTCCTGCGGGTTCCCTTCGCCCGGCTGGAGCCCGGCGGCGATCTTGCCGCCTGCCTTGAAGCCTCGGGCGTCAGACGCCTGGCCCTCAGCCCGTCCGGCGACCACGCCCTTGGGGATGTCCAGGTCGGCGGGCGCATGGCGGCTCTCTTCGGCGCCGAGGGACCTGGCCTCTCGCCCGAACTCATGAAGCGGTGTGAAACCGTCCGAATTCCCATGGCCGAGGGGTTTGATTCCCTGAACGTCGCGACGACTTCAGGTATCGTCCTCCATCACCTCTCAGCCGCGCGCCGGGTTCAGGAGCCCCTGTCGTGACCGCCCTCGTCGATCGTCCGGAGCTCCGTCTCTTCCTCGCCCTGGGCATCGGCCTCCTGGTCGGTGTCGAGCGAGAGCGCAGCAAGGGCGAGGGACCCAGCCGTGGGGCCGCCGGCCTTCGGACCTTCGCCCTGTTGGGTCTTGTCGGCGGTGGCGCGGGCCTGTCAGGTCAGCCGCTTCTGGTCGCCGTCTCGGGGCTCTTCGTAGCCGCCGCCGCTGTGGCCTCCTACATGCGGACCCGCGTTTCCGACCCCGGACTGACGACCGAGGTGGCCATGTTCGCCACCTTCCTCCTCGGCGTAATCACGGCCACCCGACCGCAGGGGGCTGTAGCGGCGGGCGTGGTCATGGCGGTTCTGCTGGCGGCCCGGACTCCCCTGCAGCGGCTCGTCAAAGAGGTCTTGAGCGACCGTGAGCTCAGGGACGGGCTGGCCTTTGCCATCGCCGCCCTTGTGGTCCTGCCCCTGCTCCCGGACCGGGCAGTGGACCCCCTTGGCGTGCTCAATCCCTTTGCCCTCTGGCGGCTGGCGGTCGTGATGATGGGGCTCAGCGCCGCCGGCTATATGGCCCAGCGCCTCGCGGGCTCGCGCAGGGGCCTGATCCTCGCTGGCCTTGCCGGGGGGTTTGTCTCCTCTACAGCCACCATTGCAGCCATGGGACGCCGGGCCCGTGAGACGCCGGCAGTCGCCAGACAGGCCGCCTCGGCAGGGGTGGCGTCCATGCTGACCTCGATCCTCTACCTGTGTCTGCTGCTGGCGGCCCTGAGGCCGCAGGTCCTGCTCCTGGTCGGCGTTCCGCTGGCGGTCTCGGCCGCCTGTCTCCTGACCTATGCGATGGCCGGAGTCCGGCGTGACGCCCCCCCGGATGCACCTGCGCCGGCGGGGCGTGCCTTTGACCCGCGCGCCGTCGCCCTCTTCGTCGGCCTGGTGGCAGGCTTTACCCTGATCAGCCAAGGGCTGGAGCACTGGCTTGGCGACTCCGGGGTCCTCGCGGGCGCTGCTGCGACCGGCCTTGCCGATGCCCACGCTGCAGCCTTGTCCATGGCGAACATGGCGGCGGCCGGGGCGCTGTCGGACCGAACCGCCGCCCTCGGGGTTTTGATCGCCCTGGTCGCCAACATGCTGGTCAAGGCGCCAACGGCCTGGATCCTTGGAGGCCGCGATTACGGCCTCCGGGTCAGCCTGGGTGCCGTCCTGCTGGCGGCCAGCGCCTTTGGGGCCGCGGTATTCACCGGGCTGGTGCATCCGTGAGCGGCAAAGCTTGTCAAGGACGGCTTGCCACGGCTAGAGCCTAGGCCTCGCCGGTCCCCCGGCTGCACCGACGCGTGAAGTTCAACGGAGACTCTTTATGGCCATTGACGCGGCGACCGTCCGCAAGGTCGCCAGACTGGCCCGGATCGCCGAACCTGAAGCCCGGATCGACCCGCTCGCCCGGGAATTGACCGGCATCATGGCCTGGATCGAACAACTGGCCGAGGTCGATGTCGAGGGCGTGGAGCCCATGACCTCTGCGGTTTCCATGGCTGCGCCCCTCCGCGAAGACGTGGTCACTGAAGGCGGTGACCCTGAACGGGTCCTCTCCAACGCCCCTCGCCGGGCTGGCGACTTCTTCGTTGTTCCCAAGGTGGTCGAGTGATGTCCGGACTTACCGACCTGACCCTGCGCCAGGCCCTCGACGCCCTCGGGACCCGGAAGATTTCGTCCGAGGAACTCACAGGCGAGTACATCGCCGCCATCGAGGCCGCCCGGCCCCTGAACGCCTTCGTCCTCGAGACCCCCGAGAAGGCGCTCGAAATGGCGCGCGCCTCGGACCATCGCCGCGCCTCAGCCGAGGCCGGCCCGCTTGATGGCGTTCCTCTCGGGATCAAGGACCTGTTCTGCACCGAGGGTGTGCGGACCACCGCCGGTAGCCGGATCCTGGGCGGCTTCACGCCGACCTATGAGTCCACCGTAACCTCCCAGCTCTGGCGCGACGGCGCGGTCATGCTGGGCAAGCTGAACCTGGATGAGTTCGCCATGGGCTCGTCCAACGAGACCTCGGCCTTCGGGCCTGTGGTCAGCCCCTGGCGACG
>CAIZKE010000283.1 GCA_903933475.1 uncultured Alphaproteobacteria bacterium
CGGTCGTCCTCGTCACCCACGACCGGGGCGTCGCCGACTCGGCCCGCAGACGTATCGCCTTCCGGGACGGGCGGGTGACAGAGGACGTGCAGTTGTGAGCGGCGCCTCCCCCACAGAGATCGTCCGCTTCGCCGCCGGCGCCATCATCGCCCACCCCCTGCGCTCGGGCCTGACCTCCCTGGGCGTGGTCATCGGCGTCGCCGCCGTGGTCATGATGACCTCCATCGGCCTGGGTGCGCAGAAGCGGGTGACCGACACGATTTCTGGCCTTGGCTCGAACCTGATCATCGTCAGCCCCCTCCAGCCCCGGACGACCGGCGGGGTCATGGGCGGGGCCGGAGCGGGCCAGAGCCTTACCGACGCCGATACAGAAGTGATCCGCCGACAGGTCGAAGGCGCCGTAGCGGTTGCGCCTTCGGTCACCGGAATGGCCCAGGTCACAGCCGACGGCGCCAACTGGAACACCTCGATCGTCGGCGTATCCCCCGAATACCTCGAGGCGCGGGACCTGACCGTCGCCTCAGGCCGCATGTTCGAGGAACGAGACGCCCGGCAGGGGCGCAAGGTCGCCGTCCTCGGCCCCACTGTGGTCACTCAGCTCTGGGGTGACGCAGACCCGATCGGCAAGCGGATCCGGATCCGCGGTGCCCCCTTCGAGGTGATCGGCGTCCTGGGATCAAAGGGCCAGTCCAGTTTCGGCCGCGACCAGGACGACCTGATCCTGAGCCCACTCGAGACCGTGCGCTCGCGGATCATTGGCCGCCGGATCAAGGCCGACAGCGTCCAGACCATCTACGTCAAGGCGGTCTCCGAGGAGGAACTGGCCTCCGTCCAGGAGGACATCGACAGCACCCTGCGCGCCGAACACAAGATCCAGGCGGGCGACGACGACGACTTCCAGACCCAGAACCTGGCCTCCATCCTGGAAGCGTCCAAGGCGGCCATCGGGGCCTTCACCGTCCTGCTGGCCGCCATTGCCGGCGTGTCGCTCGTCGTGGGCGGCGTGGGGATCATGAACATCATGCTGGTCGCCGTGACCGAGCGAACCCGGGAGATCGGCCTGAGAATGGCCCTCGGCGCCCGGCGCAAGGACGTCCTGGCGCAGTTCGCCCTGGAGGCTGTGGTCCTGTCTCTCTTCGGCGGGCTCATCGGGCTTGCGATCGGCCTGCTGGGCGCGGCCGGCATTGCAGCGATCGGCGACTGGCCCTTCGCCCTGCCCACCTGGGCGATACCCGTCGCCCTGGGCTTCTCAAGTCTGGTAGGGCTGGTCTTCGGTGCCTATCCTGCCTGGCGCGCCGCGCGCCTCGACCCCATCGAGGCCCTCAGGCGCGAGTAGCCCCGGATCCGAACGTGAAGCTTCCCGTCCTCCTCGCCCTGGCCTGCACACTCACTGTCCTCGGCTGTCAGCCGCAGGTCAGCCGCCCCCCCTGCCCTGAGGGCAAGACCTGCCTGGCGTGGGGAAACAACACCGAGGCAGGGTCCCTGGATCCCCAGAAGGCGACCCTGGTCGATGAGTTCGCCATCATCGCCGACCTCTTCACCGGCCTCTTCACCGACAGTCCGGAAGCGACGCCGATCCCGGCCCTGGCTCAGAGCTACTCGGTCTCGCCCGACGGCCTGACCTGGACCTTCCGCCTCAAGCCCTCGACCTGGAGCGACGGTCGGCCCGTCACCGCGAACGACTTCGTATTCGCCTACCGGCGCATCCTCGACCCGGCGACGGCCTCTGGATACGCCTACCTCCTCTACCTGATCCGCAACGGCCAGGCGGTGAACGAGGCAAAGGCCGCCCCGGAGACCCTGGGCGTCCGCGCCCTCGACGACCTGACCCTGGAACTGCGCCTGGAGCATCCCGCGCCCTACCTGCCCGCCCTGCTGAAACATCAGAGCTTTTTTCCGGTTCCTGCCCACGCGGTGAAGGCCCATGGCGACGCCTGGACCCGCCCGGAAAATTTCGTGGGGAACGGGGCCTTCCGGCTGGTGGACTGGAAGCTGGGAGATCACATCCGGGTGGTGAAGAACCCCGCCTTCTACGACGTGGCCTCCGTCTGCGTGGACCAGATCGACTATTTCCCGACCCCGGATTCGGTGATGGCCGAGCGTCGCGTCGCCCGGGGCGAACTTGACCTGAACACCAATTTCCAGTCGAGCCGGGTTCAACGTCTGAGGGACACCCTGCCCGGCTATGTCCGCGCCTCTCCGGCCCTCGCCACTTCCTACATCGCGCTGAACACAGAGGGCGTCGCCGCCTTTCGCGACATCCGCGTACGCCGCGCCCTGTCCATGGCGGTGGACCGGGACTTCATAACCGGCAAGCTGATGCGCGCCGGGCAAAAGCCGGCCTACAGCTTTGTGCCGCCTGCGACGGCGGGACATGGCCAGGGCGTTAGGCTCCGGTGGGCGGACATGCCCCTGGAGAATCGCCAGGCCGAAGCCCGCCGCCTGCTTGCCGAGGCGGGCTACGGCCCGGGCAATCCCCTGTCCATCGAGATCAAGGTCGGCAACTCTCCGGACAACCTGCTCCTGTCGCAGGCCGTGGCAGCCGACTGGACGGCCCTGGGCCTAAAGGTCTCGACGGTACAGAACGAGGGTCAGATCGCCTTCGCCGCCTACCGCCAGAAGGATTTCCAGGTCGGCATGATGAGTTGGTACGCCGACTTCAACGACCCCCTGACCTTCCTCGGCCTGTTCCGCACGGACACTGGCCAGCAGAACTATTCCGCCTACAAAAATCCCCGTTACGACGCCCTTCTCGACAGGGCCGACCTGGAGCCGGACTCCCGGGAGCGCGCGAAGCTGCTGGCGCAGGCCGAGCAGCTGATGCTGGATGAAGAGGGAACCATCCCTGTCTACCAGGTGGTCAGCCGGGCCCTGGTCTCGCCCCGGATCACGGGCTGGACCGACAATGTCGAGAACTTCCACCGCGCCCGGTGGGTCTGCGTGAAGCCGACCGCCGTCGGGGTCACGACCGGTCAGCATTGACAGCCGGGCCCCGTCCCGCCTTGCTGGGGCCAGACTGGATCAGGGAGGGCGGACCCATGGACTTCAACCTGCAGGGCAAGGTCGTGCTGATCACGGGCGGTTCCCGGGGCCTGGGACGCGCCATGGCCCAGGCCTTCGCCGAAGCGGGCGCCAACCTCGCCATCGTCTCGCGCAAGCTGCCGGCCTGCGAGGACGCCGCCGCCGAACTGGCGAAGCTGGGCGTCGAGACCTTCGCCTACCGCTGCCACGTAGCCAACTGGGACGAGATCGAGCCCATGGTCGACGCCGTCTACCGGCGCTTTGGCCGCATTGATGTCCTGATCAACAATGCCGGCATGTCGCCCCTCTATCCCTCGCTGGAGGAGGTGACAGAGGATAACTTCGACAAGGTCATCGGCGTTAACTTCAAGGGCCCCTTCCGGCTCTCCGCCCTGGTGGGTGCCCGGATGCACCGGGGAGACGGGGGCTCGATCATCAACATCTCGAGCATCGCCTCCCTGGAGGCCTCGCCCTACGCCCTGCCCTATGCCGGGGCCAAGGCAGCGCTGAACGTCCTGACCACCGGCTTCGCAGCCGCCTACAGCCCGAATGTCCGGGTCAACACCATCTGCGTGGGCCCCTTCGCCACCGACGTGGCCGAGCACTGGGGCGATCCACCGGACCATGCCAATCCCGGCTGGACCAAGGGTGGCATGCGGGTCGGCCTGCCCACGGAAATGGTCCCCGCCGCCCTCTGGCTGGCCAGCGACACGTCCAGCTTCACCAATGGCGCTCTCATCCGCATCGACGGCGGCCCTGTCCGCGCCCGCCTCCGCCCCTGATCCCGAAAGGCCAGATCCCCATGTCCAGCTCCACGCCCACCTTCGAGACGATCCTCTATTCGGTGGAGGATCACATCGCGACCATCACCCTGCACCGGCCAGAGCGGATGAACGCCTGGACCCTGCAGATGTGCAACGACCTCCAGGCCGCCTTCGACCTGACAGACCGGGATGACGACGTCCGGGCGGTCATCGTGACCGGCGCTGGCCGGGCCTTCTGCGCCGGAGCCGACCTTTCCGGCGGCAGCCAGACCTTTGGTGCGGCCAAGCCGGACAAGGATACGCCGATCCGCCGCGACACGGCGGGTCTCGTCACCCTGCGCATCTTTGACAGCCTCAAGCCGGTGATCGGCGCCATCAATGGCGCGGCGGTGGGCGTGGGCGTCACCATGATCCTGCCCATGGATGTGAGGATCGCCTCGACCGATGCCCGCTTTGGCCTGGTCTTCAACCGCCGGGGGATCATCATGGAAGGCGCCTCGTCCTTCTTCCTGCCCCGCCTGGTCGGCATGCCGGCCACCCTGGACTGGATCTATTCCGGTCGGGTTTTCCCAGCCTCCGAAGCCCTGGAGAAGGGGCTGGTGAGCGCCCTGCATCCGCCGGAGTCCTTGATGGACGCCGCCCGCGCCCTGGCCCACGAGTACGCAGACAACACGGCGCCGGTCTCCAGCGCCCTGACCCGTCAGCTCTGCTGGCGCATGCTCGGCGCTAGCCACCCCATGGAGGCGCATCGGGCCGAGAGCCGCGCCCTGATGGCGCGCGGGGGATCCGACGATGCGGTGGAGGGCGTGAAGAGCTTCTTCGAGAAGCGCCCCGCCAACTTCACCGATCCGGTCTCGAGCCTTCCCGACGTCTTCCCGGACTGGGCCGACCCGGAGTTCTGATCACTCGAACCCGGCGTTGGCCTTGGTGCGGATGTTCAGCTGGCCCGCCAGGCCCGCCTTCCGGTGGTGGTCGATCTTGCCCATGTCCTCAGACATGGCCATGGCGCGGAAGGCCGCCAGCGAGGGGTATTCGGCCAGGGCGACAGCGTCCCAGAGGTCCTCGACCTCGCCGATCATCAGGCTGGTCACCTGACCAGAAAAGCGGATGCGCCCGCCCAGGGCCTGGACCAGCTTGCTCACGCCGTCACCGTAAAGGGCATAGGCCTCGGCGCCGGTGAGGTGGCTGTTGGAGCCGTCCTCGTACTCGGCCTTCGGCTTGAACTTCAGCAGGTTGACCATGACGAAGGGCCCGTCCTCCTCGGCGGAGAAGAAGGCCATGGCCTGTTCGGGGGGCGGATAGACGGCGTTGACGACCTTCATGGGGCTCTCTCCAGTTTCGATCAGCGGGTACGCCGGACCATATCGTCCAGCAGGTCGGCGATGGCGGCGGGGCAGTCTTCCTGGAGGAAGTGACCGCCAGAAAGTATGATGTGAGCCTCGCCCTGGGCGCCGGGGACGCGGGCCTTGAAGTCCGTCTCGCCGCCCTTTGTGACAGGGTCATTGTCGCTGAAGGCGGTCAGGAAGGGCTTTTCGAAGGCTTCCAGCACCTTCCAGGCTGCCAGGTTCTCGGCCACCGAGCCGTGCTCCGCCGTGATGGGCACCAGGGTGGGAAACTGGCGGGCGCCTTCCTTGAAGGACTCGTCCGGGAAGGGGGCGTCGTAGGCTGCGACCTCTTCAGGCTTGAGTTCGCGGGTGGTCCCCATGTTCACGATACCGCCGACGGGCATGACCGGGATGTTCTGGGACATGTTCAGCCAGGCTTCGAAGGCGGGGGTCAGGCCGCTGCCCACCGGAAGGCCGGTGTTCCCGATGATCACGCCGGCAAATCGTTCCGGGAAAGCGGCGACGAGGCGCAGGCCGATCAATCCGCCCCAGTCCTGGCAGAAAAGCACCGCGCCCTTCAGGTCGACGCCCAGGAGCCACTGGCTCATCCAGTCCACGTGGCGTTCGTAGGTATAGTCAGCCCGCGAGGCGGGCTTGTCGGAGCGGCCGAAGCCGATGAGGTCCGGGGCCAGGACCCGATGACCCTGGGCGACCAGCAGGGGAATGATCTTGCGGTAGAGGTAAGACCAGGAGGGCTCGCCGTGCATCAGCAGGACCGGCGCGCCGTCGCGGGGCCCCTCGTCCACATAGGCGATCCTCAGGCTGGCACCATCTGGCCCATCGACCTGGGCGTAGTGGGGTAAGAAGGTCCAGTCCGCCAGGCCTTCAAAGCACGCGTCAGGGGTCCTCAGGACGTCCATTCTAGCCTCGCATGGGGCTCGGGGCCCGGTTCGGGTTGACAGGCCCGCCGCAGCGGGAAACTAATGACAATAGCCGTGCCATTATCAACGGGCAGGGTCAAGCCGCGGCTGGCGGCGTCACTCGGGGAGGCCCCCACCTTGAAGCGCATCGTCCTGGTCCTTGTCGGCCTTCTTGTCCTCGCCCTTGCCGGCGCCTGGTTCCTGAGGGGAGAGATCGCCCTGCGGGCCATGGCCCGCGCAATGGATCGCAACCTCGCCGCCTCTCCCGCAGACGGACTGCCGGACGGCCTGCACGTCGCCCTTTGCGGGTCGGGTTCGCCCATGCCAGACCCCACTCGGGCCGGTCCCTGCACGGCCGTCCTGGCGGGAGAGCGGCTTTTCGTCTTTGACTCCGGCGCTGGCTCGGTGCGGAACCTGACCCTGATGGGGATGGCCCCGGCGAGGATCGAACGGGTCTTCCTGACCCACTTCCATTCGGACCATATCGACGGGCTGGGCGAACTGATGATGCAGCACTGGGCGGGCGGCGGCGCAAAGGCCCCCGTGCCCGTGCATGGGCCGACCGGGGTCGAGACCGTGGTCGCAGGACTGATGACCGCTTATGGCCTGGACCGGGGATACCGGATCGCCCACCACGGGGAAGCGGTCGTCCCCCCCTCAGGCTTCGGCGGCGAGGCCCGGCCCTTCGCGATCGGGGCGAGCCCGGCGCAGGTCACACTGGTCGATGAGCCGGATCTGAAGATCCGGGCCTTCAGCGTCGATCACACGCCAGTAGCCCCGGCTGTCGGCTACATCGTGGAGTACAAGGGTCGCCGGGTGGTCATCAGCGGCGACACCGACATCACCGCCAGCGTCGAGCAGGCGGCGCGGAACGCGGACCTTCTGGTCCACGAAGCGCTCTCCCTTCGCCTCGTCGGCCTGCAGAAGGCCGCAGCGGAGCGGACCGGTCGCACCAACCTGGTGAAGATCTTCGCCGACATTACCGACTATCACGCCGACCCTGAGGCCATCGCCGCCCTCGCCGGAAGAGCGAAGGTCCGCTACCTGCTCCTGACCCACATCGTCCCGCCCCTTCCCCTCCGGGCGCTGGAGGGGCCCTTCCTGGGCGACAGCCGGAAGATCTTTGACGGTCCGGTCCGCGTCGGCCGGGATGGCGACATGATCTCCCTGCCCGCGGGGTCCACGGACATCCGCCACACCAACCGCCTTCGCTGACCAGGAGCCCCGCCATGACCGAGCCCGTAGCCCTCTCCGGCGCCCCCGGATCGCCCTATACGCGCAAGATGCTCGCGGTCCTGCGCTACCGGAGGATCCCGTACCGCTACCTGGTTGTCTCAAACTCGGCCCTGGAGGCCCTCCCGAGGGCCAAGGTGCCTCTGCTGCCGACCTTCTACCTGCCGGGCGCAGACGGTGCACTGGAGGCC
>CAIZKE010000284.1 GCA_903933475.1 uncultured Alphaproteobacteria bacterium
CGGCAGACGCCCGGCGATCTTGTCGTGGCCAAAGCGACCGTAAAGCGTAAGCCGCCCAGGCTCGTTGTCCGGGTTCAGGATGTCGATCAGGCGCAGGAGTTCGTCGGCCTCGAGGGTCGGACCGACCTTCATGCCGATCGGATTCTTGATGCCCCGGAAGAACTCCAGGTGGGCGCCGTCAGCCTGGCGGGTGCGCTCCCCGATCCAGAGCAGGTGCGCCGAGGTGTCGTACCAGTCGCCCGAAGTGGAATCGACGCGGGTCATGGCTTCCTCGAAGCCCAGCAGAAGGGCCTCGTGGGAGGTGAAGAATTCCACCCTGTGCAGGTCGGGATGGGTCTCGGGAGTCACGCCGATCGCCGCCATGAAGGTCAGGGCCTCGGAGATCTTTTCCGAGAGGGCGCGATAGCGGGCACCCTGCGGGCTGTCATCGACGAAGCCGAGGGTCCAGCGATGGATATTGTGCAGGTTGGCGTAGCCGCCCCCGGCGAAGGCCCGCAGCAGGTTCAGGGTCGAGGCGGATTGACCATAGGCCTGCAGGAGACGCTGGGGGTCGGGTGTGCGGGAGGCGGCGTCAAAGTCCATGCCGTTGATAATGTCGCCACGGTAGGACGGCAGGGTGACGTCACCGACGGTCTCTGTGGCCGAAGAGCGCGGCTTTGCGAACTGGCCGGCCATGCGCCCCACCTTCACCACCGGCTTCCCGCCGGCGAAGGTCAGCACCACCGCCATCTGGAGGATCAGGCGGAAGCTGTCGCGGATGTTGTCGGCGTGGAATTCCTTGAAGCTTTCGGCGCAATCGCCGCCCTGGAGCAGGAAGGCGCGACCCGCCTCGACGTCCGCCAGCAGCGACTTCAGCCTGCGGGCTTCACCGGCGAAGACCAGGGGCGGCATGCCGCGCAAGGTCTGTTCGACCGAGGCCAGGGCCTGGGCGTCCGGATAGTCCTCAGGCATGTGCTTGCCAGGACGGGAACGCCAGGTGGAAGGGCTCCAGGAAGGGCTCATCTTGCAACTCCGCACCTGCATCGGCAGGCGCGGCGTTCTATACGGAACGGCTGGAAAGGTCGATAGTCTGGGCGCGCAGGACGAGGATGCAGGCCAGGGCGGTCAAGGCACCGAGGCCCAGCCACCACTCCTGCCAGACCCCGAAGCTCACCGCCCCGAAGACGAGGTAGGCGGCGGTGGAGGCAGCACTGGCGGCAGCGGCGGGTGACCGCGCTGGCCGGGAAAGGCCGGTGAAGATGGCCGCCCAGACGATGGCGGCGGCCACGGCTCCGATCAGGCCAAGCTCCATCCAGATCTGCAGGGCGGCGTCGTGGGGATGCAGCCGTATGCCCGGTCCGAAGGCCCGGCTGGCGTCGAGACCCCAGCCCGGGAGGGGACGGGCCCAGATCCATTCGACGGCCTTCCTCCAGTAGCCCAGCCTCTGCATCCAGGACTCTGACAGGTAGGGGGCAAGGCGGGCATCGAGCCCGAGGGCAAAGGCCGAGGAGACGAGGAGGGGCGCTGCCAGGAAGCCGCCGGCAGCCAGCCCTCCCAGGATTCGCGGACCGGCCGCCGGAAACCGCCAGACCAGCAGGCCTGTCGCAGCGGCGAAGGCCGCGGCGAGGACCGGGGCGTCATATCCGAACCTCCAGGCCGGAAAGAGGATCCCGGCAAGGGCGAGCGCCGCAAGGGCCCACCGGACACGACCCTTCGCGGCCACAAGGGTGGGCGGCGCGAGCAGGGTCAGAACATACAGGCCCTGGGCGACATTCTTGACGGCATAGTCGGGGCGGACGGTCTGCCCGAACGCCGTCAGCAGGGCCTTGTAGCCGGCGGCGTCGGTCAGGGCCTCGACGAGGAGGATCGTGGACAGCAGGCCCACTGCGGCGACCAGCACCTTGAGAAGTCCATTCAGGCGCGCCTCTGAAACCGAACGGGCTGCACTCACGGCGGAACCGTAGAGGGCCAGCATGAAGACCAGCTTCAGGCCCGTCTGTCCCTCGAGGTCCGGGGCCCGCCAGGGGCTCCAGAAGATGGAAGCGCAGGCCCAGACCAGGGCGGTGAAGAGGGCCAGCAACAGGGTGCGATCGGCGACGCGGACCCGGAGGGACGGGACGGTCAGAAGGCCCGCCAGGGCCACGGCGGGTGCAAATCCCAAGGCCCCCGCCCAACCCAGCAGGGGCGTGAGGACCAAGAGGCCTGCGAGAACGCCTGCCGTCCAGCCGCCATCGGCGGCCCGGGGCGAAACCAGGCTCAAGCGAGGGGTCGCACGAAGGGCTCGCTGAGCGTGACCAGCTCTTCGGCCAGGGTGGGATGGACGGCGCAGGCGGAGTCCCATTGGGCCTTGGTGACGCCCAGCTTCAGGGGGACCGCCGCCATCTGGATGATCTCCGGGGCATCGGGGCCCACGACGTGGCAGCCCAGCATGCGCTGGGTTCCGGCGTCCACCACCAGCTTGACCAGGGCCTGCTCCTGGCCGCCGTAGAAGGTCTCCTTCATGGGCCGGAACCGGGACATGTAGATGTCGATCTTCGGGTAGGCGGCGCGCGCCTCCGCCTCGGTAAGGCCCACGGTCCCGACGGGCGGTTGGCTGAAGACCGCCGAGGCGACGGCCTCGTGGTCAAAGGAAGTGGGCTGGCCATAGAATTCCGTCCGGGCGAAGGCGGCGCCCTCGCGGATGGCCACCGGCGTCAGGTTGATGCGGTCCGTGACGTCGCCGACGGCCCAGACGCCGGGGGCGGAGGTCTTTGACCAGCTGTCGACCCGGATCTCGCCGTTCGGACCGGTCTCCACCCCCGCCGTTTCCAGGCCCAGTCCCCGCGTGTGGGGCTTGCGACCTGTCGCCAGCATGACCTGGCTGGCCGGCAGGACCTGGCCATCGGACAGGCGGCACTGCAGGTCCCCGGGTCGACCTGAGATCTCTGTCGGATGCGCCCCGAGGATGAGCTTCACCCCCCGCCTCTGCATCTCGGCCGCCACGTGGGAGCGGATGTCCTCGTCAAATCCCCGCAGGACCTGGTCGCCGCGATAGACCAGGGTCACATCGACGCCCATGCCGTTGAAAATGCCTGCGAACTCCACC
>CAIZKE010000285.1 GCA_903933475.1 uncultured Alphaproteobacteria bacterium
CGCCATTCCGGCTTGTCACCGGCCTTGGGCATGAGGTGCACGCCGCGCATCATGTAGCCGGGGTTGAAGTCCTCGGGATCGATCCACGGGCCCAGCTGGATGTCGGCGTCCTCGGGACGCAGGGCCGGCTCGACCCGGCGCAGGCCCTTGTCGTCCATGTGCTTCAGGAGGCGAGTCACGAAGTCGCCCATGATATCGGCGCGCAGGGTCCAGCTGGCGCGGAAATAGCCGAAGACCCAGGCCAGGTTGGGCAGGCCAGTGAACATCATGCCCCGGTAGGTGACCGACTGGGACAGGTCCACGGGCCGGCCATCCACCGAGAAGGCGATGTCGCCCAGGACGTTCAGGTTGAAGCCCGTGGCCGTGATGATGATGTCGGCCTCCAGCACCTTGCCGGACTTCAGGCGGACACCCTCCGGCACGAAGCGGTCGATCTCGTCGGTCACCACCCCGGCCTTGCCGGCCTTCACCGCCTGGAAGAAGTCGCCATTGGGCACGAAGGCGATGCGCTGGCGCCAGGGGGCGTAGCGGGGCGTGAAGTGCTCGGCGACATAGTCCTCGCCCATCAGGCCGCGGAGCACGCCCAGCAGTTCCTCGCGCACCAGGTCCGGCTCCTCAAGGGCCCGCTTCGTCATCTGGGCACCGGTCTTCAGCATGGCCCGGCGGACGATCTCGTGGGTCCAGTCGGGATCGATCTCCAGCTCCCGCAGGGTCTCGGCCAGCTCGTTGCGGTTCCGCCCCGGGGTAAAGTAGGTGGGCGAGCGCTGCAGCATGGTGACGTGCCCGGCCGTCTCCGCCAGGGCCGGGATCAGGGTGGCCGCTGTCGCGCCGGACCCGATCACGATGATGCGCTTGCCGGCGTAGTCCAGGTCCTCGGGCCAGGTCTGCGGGTGGACGAGTCGCCCGCGGAAGTCGTCCATGCCCGGCCACTCCGGCGTGTAGCCCTCGCTGTGGCGGTAATAGCCCTGGCACATCCAGAGGAAGCCGGCGGTCACCCGGCGCCTTGCGCCGGTCTCGACGTCCTCCAGGTCAACGACCCAGCGGCAGTCCGTCTCCGACCAGTCGGCGGTGAGCACCCGGGTCCGGTATTGGATATGGCGGGCGATGTCGTTCTCGTCGATCACCTCGCCCATATAGGCCAGGATCTCCTCGCCCGTGGCGATGGGCGGACCCCGCCAGGCCTTGAACCGGTAGCCAAAGGTGTGGAGGTCGCTGTCGGACCGCACGCCGGGGTAAGTGTGGGTCCGCCAGGTGCCGCCGAAGTCGGCCAGGGCCTCGACAATGCGGAAGGTCTTTCCGGGCGCCTGGGTCTGCATGTGGTAGGCGGCGCCGATGCCGGAGATTCCAGCGCCGACGATCAGCACGTCGAACTCATGTGCATCGCCCGCAGGTTCTGACCCGTCACGCGTGCGTTCCGAAAGGTTTCCGTCAGACATTCCGACCCCTCTCCCCGTCTACCCGCCGGGTATTCCCCGCCGTCGGTCCGCCCCTTCATTAATCGGCCCGCCGGGGAGTGCAATGGGTGAGGTCGGGCTGCGACGGAACTGCCGGGGTCCACCGTTGAGACGAAACATGCGACCCATGATCCGAATCCACTCCCTGCTTGTCCTGGCCTTCAGCGCCTGCATCCTCGCCGCCTGCGGCGGCGGTGGCGGTGGATCCGACACGCCCGCCGTGGCGGTCAACCGTCCGCCGGTGGTCGCCAGGCCCAACGCCGCCCAGGCGGCGACGGTCGGGACCGCCTTCAGCTACGACGCCGGGCAGGGGGGCGCGACCTTCACGGATCCCGACGGCGACACCCTGACCTACGCGGTCACCCTCAGTGTGACGACCGTCGGCCTGTCGGTGTCCGGAACCACGGTCAGCGGGACGCCGCACACCGCTGGGACGGTTGGGGTCACCCTCACCGCCTCGGACGGACGCGGGGGCTCTGCGACCAATACCTTCAACATCGTGGTCGCTCCGGTCTCGCAGGCGGCCCTGGGTCGTCCGACCCTGCCGGCGGGCCTGCTCGCCTATGCCGACGCCGACATCAACCTGCCGGCGCACTACACGCGTACCGGGACCGGGACGGTCGCCGGGGCGGACAATACACCCCCGACAAATGCGGTGACCAACGCGGGTGCCACCCTCGGTCGGGTGCTGTTCTATGACCGCAGGCTGTCGCTGAACGACACCATTTCCTGCGCCAGCTGCCACCAGCAGTCGAAGGGCTTCTCGGACCCCGCCCGGTTCAGCGTCGGCTTCCGGGGTGCGACGACCCCGCGCCACGCCATGGGCCTGACCAATGCGCGCTACTACAATCGGGGCCGCTTCTTCTGGGATGAGCGGGCGGCGACCCTTGAGGACCAGGTGGTGACGCCGATCCAGGATGCGACGGAGATGGGCATGACCCTCGCTGACCTGGAGACCAAGCTGGCGGCGACAGACTATTACCCCGCCCTGTTCCGCGACGCCTTCGGCACCACCCAGGTGACCCGCCAGCGGATCGGTCTGGCCCTGGCCCAGTTCGTTCGTTCCATGTCGTCCTATCGCTCGAAGTACGACCAGGCCTTCACAGGCGGGGCTCCCAACTTCGCCGCCGTCCTGACCGCCCAGGAGGAGCGGGGACGGCAGATCTACGTGGGTGCCGGGCGCTGTGACGGCTGCCACGGCACGGATGCCCACATCAGTCCCAACGTCTTCAACAATGGGCTCGACGCGACGGTCACTGACGTCGGCGCGGGGGGTGGGCGGTTCAAGTCGCCCTCCCTGCGCAATATCGCCGTCAGGGCCCCCTACATGCACGACGGCCGGTTCGCGACCCTCCGGGACGTGGTCGAGCACTATGACCACGGCGTCCAGGACAGCCCCAACCTGGCACCCCAGCTGAGGGACAATGCGGGCGCCCCGCGGCGGCTCAACCTCTCGGAGGCCGACAAGCTGGCCCTGATCGCCTTCCTGGGGACCCTGACGGACACCGCCCTCCTCCAGGACCCGAAGTTCTCGAGCCCGTTCTGAGTCCGTCAGTAGGCGACGCGCTCGACCTTCAGGCCCGCCCGGGTCAGCTGGTCCTGGACGCTGCCCTTCCCGGTCAGGTGGCCGGCGCCGACGGCAACGAAGACCACGCCGGGGCGGTCCATGCGGGCCTTGAGGTCCGCCGCCCAACGGGCGTTGCGGTCGGTCAGGAGGATGCGGGCGGTCTCGGGGGTTTCCTTCATCTCTTCGTTCATGAGCCGCCCGGTCTCTTCCGGCTCA
>CAIZKE010000286.1 GCA_903933475.1 uncultured Alphaproteobacteria bacterium
CCGACGGAGACCGTCTACGGCCTGGCGGCGGACGCCGGGGACCCGCGTGCGGTGGCCGCCGTCTATGCTGCCAAGGGCCGGCCGGCCTTCAACCCCCTGATTGCCCATGTGGCCGACGTGGAGGCCGCGCGCCGGATTGCCGTCTTCAGTCCCGAGGCCGAGATCCTGGCGGCCGCCTTCTGGCCCGGTCCCCTGACCCTGGTCCTGCCGGTCCAGCCTGGCGGGCGGGTCTGCGACCTGGCCCGGGCCGGACTGGACACGGTGGCGGTGCGCGTCCCCGCCCATCCCCTGGCCCGGCAGGTGCTTGAGGCCTTCGGGGGGCCCGTTGCCGCGCCGTCGGCCAACCGGTCCGGGCGGCCAAGTCCCACCACCTTCGAGGCGGCCGTCTCCGAGACCGGCGAGGCCGCTGCCGTCGCCCTGGACGGCGGTCCCTGCGAGGTCGGGCTGGAGTCCACTGTGGTCGCCCTGCTGGATGCGCCGCGCCTGCTCCGTCCGGGGCGGGTGACCCGGGACCAGATCGAGGCCCTGGTCGGTCCCCTGGCTGAAGCCGAGGCGGACGCCCGCCGCTCCCCCGGCCGGCTGACCCGTCACTACGCCCCGGAAACGCCCGTCCGGCTTGAGGCCAAGGGTCCACGGCCGGGCGAGATCTTCCTGGCCTTCGGACCTGCCGTGGAAGGGCCGGACGTCCTCAACCTCAGCCCCTCGGGAGACCTGGAAGAGGCTGCCGCCAACCTCTTCACCTTCCTTCGGGCCGCGGATGCCCGGGGTGCCTCGGGCATCGCCGTGGCACCCATTCCCGAGGCTGGACTGGGCGAGGCGATCAACGACCGCCTGCGAAGGGCGGCGGGCGCCATCGGTTGAGCGGCGCGCTCTGGCTTCCGGGGCACTGAGCGCCTAACTTCCTCTGCATGACTGTCCCGCCCTCCGACGCCCTGCTGAACCGGCTCAAGGCCCTGGTCGGGCCGTCGGGCTGGACGGATGACCCGGACATCCTCGCCCCCCGCCTGGTGGAATGGCGCGACCGCTGGAGCGGGGCGACGCCGCTCATGCTGTCCCCCGCCTCCACGCAGGAGACCGCCGCCATCGTCCGCCTCTGCGCTGCCGAGGGCATGGCCCTGACGGTCCAGGGCGGGAACACAGGCCTGGTCGGTGGCCAGATCCCCCAGGGCGAGGTCCTTTTGTCAACGCGCCGGATGCGGGCCATCCGGGATGTCGACCCCGTCGATGACGTCCTTGTCGCCGAAGCCGGGGTCACCCTGGCGGAGGTCCAGGCCGCAGCCTCGGAGGTGGGTCGGCGGTTTCCCCTGAGCCTGGCCTCAGAAGGGACGGCCACCCTGGGCGGCGTCGTCTCGACCAACGCCGGCGGCGTCGCTGTTCTCCGCTTTGGCTCGGCCCGGGACCTTGTCCTGGGCCTGGAGGCCGTGCTCCCCAACGGCGAGGTCTGGGGTGGCCTCCGCCGCCTGCGCAAGGACAATACCGGCTACGACCTCAAGGGGCTCCTGTCCGGTGCCGAGGGCACCCTGGGCGTCATCACCGCCGCCAGCGTCAAGCTCTTCCCCAGGCCCGCCGGCCGGGCGGTGGCCATGGTCGGCCTGGAGAGCCCGGACGCTGCCCTCGACCTTCTGTCCCGGGCCCGGCGGAACGCCGACGCTGGCCTGGAGGCCTTCGAGCTGATGGCCCGCCAGGGTGTCGAGTTCGCCCTCCGCAATATCCCCGGCCAGCGGGACCCCCTGCCCGGTGCCCCGCCCTGGCGCGTTCTCCTGGAGATCGCCTCCCCGGATCCGGCCGGGGCCGGCC
>CAIZKE010000287.1 GCA_903933475.1 uncultured Alphaproteobacteria bacterium
ATGATGGGCAAGTCCTTCGGTCGCCCGGTGGTGTTCGAGTGTGTCGGCGCCCCGGGGATCCTGCAGACCCTGATCGAGGCGGCACCCGCTGGCGGCCAGATCGTCGTCGCCGGGGTGTGCATGGAAACCGACAAGATCGAACCGGCGATCGCCATCACCAAGGAAATGGAACTGACCTTCGTGTTCGGCTACACGCCGGACGAGTTCGCCCACACCCTGAGGCAAATCTCGGAAGGGATCATCGATGTGTCCACCGTCGTGACCGGCAAGGTGGGTCTGGAGGGTGTGGCGGACGCTTTCGTCACCCTCGGGGACCCTGAGGCGCACGTGAAAATCCTTGTTGAACCTACGAGATAATCAAGAGAATGACTGATCCGTCCGCACCTGATCCCGACATCGAGGCGGCTCGCATCCGCCGAAACCGGCTGCTGGGGCGACTCCTGCTGGTCGCGCTGGGGCTCCTGCTCCTGGCCCAGATGATCCCCTTCGTCCTGCGCGCCTGACCCTGGAGTTCGCCCGATGAGACTTTCCGCCCCCCGCATCGCCCCCCTGGCCGACTCTGAGATGGACGCCGACCAGAAGGAACTCACAGCCCCCATGGCCGCGACCGGCAGGGTGCTGAACATTTTCCGGACCCTGGCCCGGACACCCAAGGCGGCACGCGGATTCCTCGCCTGGGGGAACTACATCCTGTCACGCCGGAACGACCTCCCGCCACGGCAGCGCGAGCTTGTGATCCTGCGGGTCGGTTACCTCTGCAAGTCGGGGTACGAGTGGACCCAGCACGTGGAGATCGGACTTCGGGACGGCCTTACCGCCCCGGAGATCGCCCGTATCAAGCAGGGTGCCGACGCCGCAGACTGGTCGGAGGACGACCGCCTCCTGCTACGGGCCACCGATGAACTGCACACTGACAAGTTCATCACCGACGCCACCTGGGCGGCGCTTTCGGCCCACTTTACCGAGAAGCAATGCATGGATCTCGTCTACACGGTCGGCCAATACACCCAGGTCTCAATGATCCTGAACACCTTCGGGGTCCCCCTCGACTCCGGGCAGGTCCTGGATCCCGATCTCAAGGGGTTCTGAGGGCGGTCAGCGGGGCGTACGCCTCTGGGCCAGGGCCGCGCAACTTGCGAAACCGATCGATCCCTCGGGATCGTGAAGCCAGCATTCGCCCACCGCAACGCCGTCGGTGGCTTGGTGATTGGCCGACTGGAAGCCGATCCATTCCGACGCCGGGAGCCGGTGTAGGTAAACGGTGACGTCCGTGTTGATGTAGCCGAGGCCCTGGTCAGATGAAGCGTGGGCGAAGGGACTGGCGAAGTCTGCGGCGACGGCCACACGCTGGAAGGGAGTCAGGGCGACGCCACCTACAAGCTCACGGACCTCCCGCATCCAGACCTGCCGGTCGCCCTCGGCACCGAACCCGCCCTTGATCGGCTTCACGGCCCACATGCGCCCCATGGGCGCTTTCGATGGGTCCGGATCGGGGATGGAGTCCGGGTGGGGTGCATCCCAGTCCCGGGGACTCCAGGTCTTGCCGGGTGGATTCTCCGTCCGCCGGAGAAACTGGCAGGAGGCCCTTGCTGAACTCTTGCCGCCCGACAGTAGTTCGGCTTCGGCCATCCGGATACGCCCGCCCTCGCGGACCAGTGTGGTCCTGACTTCGATGGGATCGAAGTTTGGCAGGCGGTACATGTCGACGGTCAGGCGGGCGGGAATAAACTCGTCGGACCCGAAGGCGGTTTCCAGGGCGTGTCCCATCAGGCCGATGACCACCCGTCCATGAAGAGAGTCCGGATTCCAGGGGCCTCGTCCGGAGGCCTGGGGCAGGAAGGCTTCACCGTCACGCAGGAAGAAGGGCTGTTCGGTCATCGGGAAATATCCGGCAGAAAATCAGGTGGGTCGGTGGGGGATCAGGACGCGTATGGGGCGAGGTTGCGCCGGATGCGAGCGGCGATGTCCTCACTGGACGGCGGCGGGTCGAAGGCCTGGCCCGTAATTCGCTGGAAGGCGTCGACATAGACATCGGAGGTCTGCTCGATCATCTCGGGCGGAATAGCCGGGATCGGGTCGACATACGGATCACAGCGCCCGGACACCCAGCTGCGTACGAAGTCCTTGTCGAAGCTGTCAGGTCTTTGCCCGGCCTCGAAGCGCTGTTCATAGCTGTCGGACATCCAGTATCGGCTTGAATCCGGAGTGTGGATCTCGTCGGCGAGCAGGATGCGCCCGTCCGGGTCGAGGCCGAACTCGTACTTCGTGTCCGCCAGGATGAGACCGCGTTCCGCCGCCAGGACCTGGCCGCGTTCAAAGAGGGAGAGGGCGCGTGCAGACACCTCCTCCCACTGGGCCGGGCTGAGAAGGCCCTGTTCCAGGATCTCTGACGGGCTCAGGGGCTCATCATGGCCACCGTCGAAGGCCTTGGAGGTCGGGGTCAGGATCACATTGGGCAGGCGCTGATTTGGCCGAAGGCCATCCGGAAGCCGCACGCCGTACATGTCCCGGGCACCCTGCCTATAGAGAGTGAGGACGGAGGTTCCCGTGGTTCCCGCCAGAAAGGCGCGCACGACGATCTCGACAGGCAGGATGTCGAGGCGGCGCCCCACGACGACGTTCGGGTCCGGGTACTCCAGGACATGGTTCGGGCAGATGTCGGCGGTCTTCTCGAACCAGTAACGTGCGGTCTGGGTGAGAACCTGGCCCTTGTAGGGGATGGCCGCGAGGATCCGGTCGAAGGCAGAGAGCCGGTCGGTGGCGATGAGGATCCGCCGGCCGTCAGCCAGATCGTAGTTCTCGCGGACCTTGCCCCTGTAATGCCCGGGGAACCCGGGAAGTTCGATCTGTTCGAGAACGGGTCGCAATGGCGGGCTGGTCATCCTATATCCCGGTCCGTGTGATTTCCGCGCCGGCCGGACCGACCGACCGACCGCCGTGCAGTAGCCCAACCCTAACCGTTTTGGCAGTCGTTTCGACCGCCCAGGAGGAAATTCAATGCTTCGGAACGCCCTGCTCGCCACCGCCGTCGCCGCCTTCGCCATCGCCGCTTCCCCCGCCGCCGCAAAACTGGCTGATGGCGCCAAGGCTCCAGACTTCACCGCCCCCGCCTACCTGGCCGGCAATGCCTTCACCTACAAGCTGGCCGACAGCCTGAAGAAGGGGCCCGTGGTCCTGTACTTCTTCCCGTCTGCCTACACCTCGGGCTGCAATGTCGAAGCACACCTGTTCTCCGAGGCTGTGGATGAATTCAGGGCCAATGGGGCGACCGTGATCGGCGTCACCTCCGGCAAGCTCGAGCGGCTCGCCGAGTTCTCCAAGGACACCGAGAGCTGCGGTGGCAAGTTCCCCGTGGCGGCGGATCCGGGCGCTGCAATCGCCAAGCGCTACGACGCCCCCATGAGCATGAAGGGAATGTCGATGCCGGGCCTCTCGGGCCGTGTGTCCTACGTGATCGCGCCCGACGGCTCTGTGATCCACGCTTACGACAACCTCAATCCCAATGACCACGTCGAACAGACCCTCGGCGCCGTCAAGGCCTGGAAGGCCGGCAAGCGGAAGTAGGACTCGCGAAGCCCGCGTGGGGCCGGAACCGGACAGGACGCCCGTCTTCCTTGCACCCGGCCCCGCTTTCCTCTAAGGACCGCGTCTTCAACGGAAGGCGGTCACGGGTTGGAGCGCCAAAGGGACGGGAAAGCCCCGTCCGCCAGCCCGGGATCCATCGTATCCTCCGGTTACCCGCCGAAGGACTCGCCGCCCTCCAAATGGGATAAAGGACACATGGCGCTCTACGAGCACGTCGTCATTTCGCGGCAGGATATTTCGCCGCAGCAGGCCGAAGCCCTGAACGATCAGATCAAGGCGGTCATCGAGGAACACGGCGGTGCCGTGGCCAAGATTGAGTACTGGGGCCTGCGCAACCTGACCTACCGGATCAAGAAGAACCGCAAGGGTCACTATTCTCTTCTCGCCCTCGACTCACCGTCCCCCGCCGTGAAGGAAATGGAGAGGCAGTTGTCCCTGAATGAGGACGTGCTGCGCTTCATGACGATCCGCGTCGAGGAACTCGATCTCGAGTTGTCCCCGATCCTCGCCCGCCGCGACCGCGAACGCGAGCGCGAACCCCGCCGCGACGACTCGTACTGAGACCGGAGGCCGAACCCATGACCGACGAAACCGCAGCCGCCGCGCCCGCCGCGTCCGCCCGCCGCCCCTTCTTCCGCCGCCGGAAGGTCTGCCCGTTCTCGGGCGCCGGCGCTCCGAAGATCGACTACAAGGACGTAAAGCTCCTGCAGCGCTATATTTCCGAGCGCGGCAAGATCGTGCCGTCCCGCATCACCGCCGTGTCGGCCAAGAAGCAGCGTGAACTGGCGCGAGCCATCAAGCGTGCCCGCTTCCTCGCCCTTCTGCCCTACGTCGTGAAGTAAGGAGATCCGAACATGAAGGTTATTCTTCTGGAGCGGGTCGAAGGCCGCGGCGCCCTTGGCGACGTGGTCACCGTCAAGGACGGTTTCGCCCGTAACTTCCTCCTCCCCCGAGGCAAGGCCCTGCGCGCCAATGCGTCGAGCATGAAGGTGTTCGAGGCCCAGCGCGCCGAACTCGAGGCGCGCAACCAGCGCACCCGGGAACAAGCCTCCAATACCGGGGAATCCCTGGATGGTACCGCCTACAACCTCATCCGCCAGGCGGGTGAGAGCGGCCAGCTCTACGGCTCGGTCAGCGGCCGGGACGTCTCCGACATCATCAATGCGGGCGGAGGCAAGGTCGAGCGCTCGATGGTGGTGCTGGACAAGCCCATCAAGACCCTCGGTCTCCACGAGGTAAAGGTGAAGCTGCACGCGGAAGTCACCGTAACCGTCACCCTGAACATCGCCCGGTCCGAGGACGAAGCCATGCGTCAGGCCCGGGGCGAGAACATCATAGAGTCCCAGTTCGCTGAGGACCGGGCGGCGGCCGAAGAAACAGCCCATGACATGCTCGCGGGCGGCGCCGGCAAGCAAGAAGGCGATTACGAAGGCTGATAGGCCTTTTTCAAAGACGAGCAGGGCGCGGATCCGAACGGCTCCGCGCCCTTTTCTGTGCGCCCAGGCCAGTACCCTCGACATGGATTTTTGTGACATTTAAGTGACACATAAAACGGCAGGCGCATACTAAATGCTTAGCCACGGGGCTTTCCCCGCGCTCTTTGCCCGGAAGATATCCATGAACTCTCGCTCCTTCCTGTTTGCGGCCGTGTCCGCTGTCTCGCTTCTGGCTGGTGCCGCCCAGGCCGCCGCCCCAGGCGGAGACGTCGAGGAACTCGTCGTCACCGGCAGCCGGACCGAAGGCCGTACGCGCCTCGAGACCCTGGCCCCTGTCGACGTGATCTCTACAGAGGCCCTGACCCGCCAGGGAACGACAGAAATGGCTGCCGCACTGGCGGCCGTCGCCCCTTCCCTCACCTTCCCGCGCCCCTCCATCACCGACGGCACAGACAGCGTACGCCCGGCCACCCTGCGCGGCCTGGCCCCGGACCAGACCCTTGTCCTCATCAACGGCATGCGCCGTCACGCTTCGGCCCTGGTCAACGTCAACGGCTCGATCGGCCGCGGCTCGGCCGCCGTCGACCTGAACGCCATCCCGACGGTGGCCGTCGATCGGATTGAAGTCCTTCGCGATGGTGCCTCGGCTCAGTACGGCTCGGACGCCATCGCCGGCGTGATCAACATGCGCCTCCGTGAGGCGGATGAGGGCGGTTCGGCCTCCATGACC
>CAIZKE010000288.1 GCA_903933475.1 uncultured Alphaproteobacteria bacterium
CGACCTTCGGTCGGAGCTCCCCCTTGGGGGAGCAATTTTGCGCGTCCAATTCCTCCCCATCAGGGGGAGGTGGACCGCGCAGCGGGCCGGAGGGGGTCAGCTGAGGCGCCGTTGACCCCCTTACCCTCCCCCTGGGGGAGCAATCGGTGCTCTGGGGCCTCACCGCTCGTACCCGCCAAAATCCGGATGCGGCGTTCGCCGATTGGCCCTAGCCTCCTGCCATGGATATCATCGAAGCCCCTTCGCCGAACTTCGACGCCCGCACCGCGCCGCCGGACATGATCGTCCTGCACTATACGGGCATGGAGACGGGCGAGGCGGCCCTGGCGCAACTGCGCAACCCCACGCCCGGTAGCCGGGTCAGCGCCCACTACATGGTCGAGGAAGACGGCCGGGTCTTTCGGTTGGTGGACGAGGCCCGCCGCGCCTGGCACGCGGGCGTTGCCTCCTGGAAGGGCCAGGGCGACATCAACAGCCGCTCGATCGGGATCGAGATCGTCAATCCGGGCCACGAGTTCGGCTATCGGGACTTCCCGGAACGGCAGGTGGCCGCCGTCATCACCCTTCTGGGCGACATCCGTAGCCGCTGGACCATCGCCGACGGCGACATTGTCGGCCACTCTGACGTCGCGCCAGCCCGCAAGCCGGATCCGGGCGAGCGGTTTCCCTGGAAGCGACTGGCCGAGGCGGGCCATGGCCTGTGGGTCGAGCCCTCGCCAGCGCCCGGCGCACCCCTGGCCCAGGGAGAGGCGGGAGCCGCCGTCTTCGCCTTGCAGGCCGGCCTGACCCGGCTCGGCTACGACTGTGCGCCCAGCGGAACCTTCGACGCCGCCACCCGGGACGTCGTCACGGCTTTCCAGCGACACTGGGTGCAGAGCCGTTTCGACGGGGTGGCCGATGGCCTGACCCGGGCGCGGCTGATCGCCCTGCTGCGCCTGTCCGGGGCATGATCGCCGATCCGCCCCGGGTCGAGGGTTTCGAGCTGCGGGCCCTGTCCGAGGCCGACGCGCCGGACCTCCTGCGGCTGTTCTCCGACCCCGAGGTCTGTGCCTTCATGGACATCGAGCCCCTCGAGGCCGAGTTCGAGGCCCTGGACATCATCGACTGGGCCGAGGCGCAGGCAGCCCAGGAGATCGGCGTCCGATGGGGTATCCGCAGGCCGGGCACCGGGCGGCTGATCGGCACGGTGGGCTTCAACCGCATTGAGCGCAGCCGGGGGCGTTGGGGCGAGATCGCCTACGACCTGGCCCGGGACCAGTGGGGGCAGGGGGTGATGAGCGCCGTCCTGCCGGCCATCATCGCCCGTGGCTTTGACGGCATGGGCCTGCTCCGCCTCGAGGCCATGGTCACTGTCGGCAATGAGCGGTCCTGCGCCCTGCTCAGGCGAATGGGTTTCCAGCAGGAAGGCGTCCTGGCCCGGAGGGGATACTGGAAGGGCCAGGCCTGGGACCAGCTGGTCTTCGCCCGACTGGCGGATTGACGCCGGTCGCGCAGAGGGCCACTGCTGCAAACGGAACCAGACGGCCGGGCGGTCGCTCCTGCTCTTCGGGGCAGGGGAGGAAAGTCCGGGCTCCACTACGACATGGCGGCGGGTAACGCCCGCCGGGGGCGACCCCAGGGATAGCGCCACAGAGAGCAGACCGCCCCGGTTGCGGCCGGGGCAAGGGTGAAAGGGTGCGGTAAGAGCGCACCGCGGACCCAGCAATGGGGACGGCATGGCAAGCCCCGCCAGGAGCAAGACCGAATAGGGACCTCGCGCTGGAGCGATCCGGCAGGGCTGTCGCAGGCCTGGGGGTCCGGGTAGGTCGCGAGAACCGTCCAGCAATGGGCGGTCCAGAGGAATGATCGCCGCGCCCGCTTCGGTGGGCGGCACAGAACCCGGCTTACAGGCCGTCTGGTTTCCATCACCCCCGAAATCCACGCTTATCAACAGGCGGCCCCAAGCCCGGGGCATTCAGAGGCACAGTTCACTGTATGGCCTGTGGAGAACATGTGGAAATTAACCATATTTGAATGAAAATGGGCTGAAAATACTTAGGACTTGAAGTCAGAGTCATTGTTTCCCATTCGATCCCATGATAGCCCATTTGAACCCTGGACAGGCTCCTTTCCCCGCGGCTTTCGCTGCGGCCGGCGTCGTCCCGGGATCGGCAGGGGCGCGGCCAGAGAGGCCGCAGGACAGGACGCTGCGGGATGTTCGTCTCGACGTTCGAAAAGCAGCTGGACGCCAAGCGGCGCATCGTCGTGCCGCAGGAGTTCCGCGCCGCCGTGGCGGGTCCGTTCGACGGGGTGGTCTGCTTTCCCTCCATCGAGGCCGACTGCATCGA